>CAMKYP010000214.1 GCA_946477505.1 uncultured Dechloromonas sp.
TGGCTGGCGCAGAGAAGACCATCCGGCATCATCACGAACGCTTCGACGGGAAAGGGTATCCGGATGGGCTCATTGGCGAGGCAATACCGTTGGCCGCACGGATTTTTGCCCTGGTCGACGTGTTCGACGCATTGACCTCTGTTCGCCCGTATAAACCAGCCTTGTCATTGGAAGAGACGTTGAGCATCATGGAACGGGAAGATGACCAGCATTTCGATCCAAAGATTCATGCCGTTTTCCGGCAGGTTGCTCCGGTGCTATACGCACAAGGCCAATCCAGAGATCATGCCCAATGGAGTCAGGAATTGAAGGCGATGCTTGAACGGTACTTCAAAATGAAAACGGCTCCCAAAGGAGCCGCCGAATTCGAGTGATGCGGGAAATTAACCGCGATGGTATTTGTGCAGCAATTCGTCAACACGCCAGATTTCGTTTCCGTTCATGATGATTTTTTTGCCGTCCTTGGTTTCCATCACATGGCCAGATTCCATATAGGTTGCGCGACCATATTTGTCTTCCATACCCATCTTGCCGTCTTTGAAAATATAAACAGTCGAACCGTCCTTCAACTCAATGGACTTCTCGACTTGAGAAGCATCAACTGCGTAGGCGGTAACACCCAGGGAACTCAGGGCCACGATTGCGAGCATCTTCTTGAACATTTTCATCTCCTCATGAATAGGTGCTGTTGTACTGCGATATCAATATTAAGGATTCGATCCTGACAATTTGCCAACGGCTGGGTGACAATTGCATCACCTAGCCGTCAGGTTGATCAGCCGCCCTGATAGGCAGGGTTTTCGGTCACGTAGACGGTGATGCCGTCGGCTCCCGATATGATCTTGGAAAGTGGAAACGGCGCGGTCCCCAGCGTGTCGAAGGTCCAGACGACGCTCTTGCCAGCGACGTTGATCTTGATGGTCTCCAGACGCGTGACGTTCAGATATTTGCTACCGCTGGACAGAGTGACCTCTCGGTCGGCGTTTTTCGTGGCCGTGTAACCAAACGAAGCCAGTTGATTTGCCGTCGGTGCGCTCTTGGTTTCTGAAACGTGGCTCAGCCAATGGTTGGTGCCGGCCTCGGAATAATCCTCGTGAGCGTAGCTCGTTCCAGCTGCAGCGAGGCTGATCGCAGCGATCAGGGCTAATTGGGAAAATTTCGTTTTCATGGTTCTCTCCTTGTGACATCGGGTTAAGAGTGAAGTGATTCGAACGGCCGGATTGGCCGAATTGTTGTCTGTTGCCAAAGACATCAGGCAGGTCGTCGGCCACTCCGGCCATTGAGCCTGTGTCCAAACTTGGGCAGCAATGTGCCGGTTACCTGAAGTACGGCCGATCTAACTAAAAGTCGGTGCCGGCGGGACGGCGGCTTGTCGCGCCCCGCCCCTGCCCTCAGTGCGCGATTGGCTGGTAGCCAGGATCGTCGAAATACTTGCCGTAGTTGTCGAGCGCGCCGATAACCTTGACCGCACCGTCCATGAGCTTGGCCTGCTTCACCTTGCCCGCCATTTGCTCTGCGCCGGCGAGCAGGTCGGCGATGATGATGTGCAGTTGCTCGTCGGCCTGCGTTCCCAACTTGCAATTGGCCACGATATCGCCGACGGCACTTTCCACCTTGTGCGCAAGGGCGCTGTAGTCTTTTGCCGGCAGGCGGTTGTTGTGGATGGCATCTAGCGATGCCGCCATCGACTGGCGAATCTCGCCGATCGCCTTGCGCAGCGGCGCATCGGTTTCCCATTTTTTGCCGGCATTCAGTTGCAGAGTCGCCGGTTTCCCGCCGTGATCGTGTCTGTGGTCATGCGCCGCGTTATTCGCGGCAAGAGCCGATCCGCCGACACCTAGGGAAAGCACGATCAAGGCGGTCAGGATGTTTTGTTTCATGTTCTCGATTCTCCAGTCTGATGGTTGAAGGGGCCAGCGCTTGTCGGCCTTCCTGCTTCAACGATTGGCGGAGAGAAATGTTCCACACCTGCGTCAATCGCGGTGCAAAAGTTCGATGGTCGACAGCCCGGCTGGCTGGTCGAGCAGCAGTTGCGCCAGTTTTGTACGCTGCGTCAGAGTGAGCAGTTCTCGTTCGCGCAGCAACTGCTGGATCACCCGTTTCTGCTGTTCGTCCTGCAAGTGCGCAATTGCGATGCGCTCGGCATCGATCAGCGCCGGGTCTGGTGTGTCGGCGAAAATCGCATGGATCATGCGGTCGCGATGTGTGCGAATGGCTTCGGCGCTGGTGCCGAGTTGCATGAGAAAACCCTGTTCCGAGGCGTGCCAGTCGCGCACCTGATCCGCGCTCAATTCGAGATAGCGCGGCAGGCCGGGAAAACTGTCCTTGTTGGCCATGCGGTAAGCGACGGCGCCGATTACGCCCAAGTTGACCAGCAGCGAAACGGCGAGCAGAACCCGCAGGACGGTGGATTTCATTTTCTGGCTCCCTTGCTGTAGCAAGAATCCGGGCCGAGGCAGAGACCGCCCGGCGGCAGCGTGTCGAACACGCTCATCGCCGCCATGCGCGGCATGGCCGCACCGCCGCCGATCAGCACCGAGCCTATGCCGGTGCCGAGCGTAAGGGCAGCCGCCGCGCCGAGGGAGGCCGGCAGCAAACCCCACCAGCGCGGTGCTGGCCGCTCTGGTGACGGGCGTGGTGCGGCGGCGAGCCGGCCCGCAATCATGCCGGCCAGGTCGAAGCCCAACGTGTCCTGCGGCAGTGCGTCGAAAGCGGCCGTCAGCGCCCGTAGTTCGGCGAGACGCTCCGCGCAGGGCGGGCACGCCGCTAGATGCGTTTCCATTTCGCGCTGCGTGGCGCCGTCGAGTTCACCATCCAGATAGCCCGAGAGGCGAATCATGTCCGGCAGGTGCGGGCGGACGGGGTCAGTCATGGCAAGACTCTCCGGCATGGTGTCGATAATGGGCGAGGACGGCGACACGCGCGCGGGCAATGCGCGACTTGACGGTACCGACCTCGATATTCAGTGTTGCCGCGATGTCGGCGTAGCTCATGTCTTCCAGTTCGCGCAATAGCAGGATTTCGCGTTGCTCGACGGGCAGTTCGCGCAGGGCGCGTTCCAGCAGGCCGATACGCTGCTTGTCCGCCAGCAGTTCTTCCGGCAGAGGTGCTGTGTCGCACGGATCGATGGCCTCTTCATCTGGGCCGGACGTCAGCGAGACGAAATCGATGTGGCGACGGCGACGCAGCGCATCGAGCGCGGCATTTCGCGCGATCTGGAACAGCCAGGTGGAAAAGCGCGCTTCCGGCCGCCAGCCGGGCAGCGCCCGATAGGCTTTTAAGAAGGTTTCCTGGGCCAGGTCCATAGCTTCGTCGCGTATACCGACCATACGCAAAATGAAACGGAACACCCGATCTTGGTAACGTCGCACCAGCCGCTCGAATGCCGGCCGATCCCCCATCTGGGCCCGGACGGCAAGTTGTACATCTTCTCCATCGTCGATCCCCGCTGTCATCCGTTTCGCTTTCGACTGCTCCTGAGTGAAACGAATCACGTCGGAAAATGTTCCGCGTCGGCGTGCATGCGGGGTGCGTCAGTCCGCTCCGGGCAAACTCAGACTGGCCCGTAGCCCCCCCAGAGGGGAGTCTGCCAGTGTCAATTGCCCGCCATACATGCGCGCCAAGTCGTCGACGATGGCCAGGCCCAGCCCGCTACCAGACACCTGCTGGTCGACGCGAACTCCGCGTTGGAGCACGGTGTCGCGCTTGTCGGGGACGATGCCCTTGCCATCGTCGTCGACGCTGATCGTGAGCCGCTCCTGTTCGGCCCGAGCCTGAATCTCTATCCGGGAGTTGGCCCACTTGGAGGCATTGTCGATCAGATTTCCCAACATTTCCTGCAAATCCTGCTCTTCGCCGCGAAATACCAGGGTTACATCGGCAGAAACAACTGCAAATTCGAGATTACGGTCTGCATAAACACGTTGCATGACCCGTACCAGTCCCCGGATGACAGGTTCAACGGCGGTGCGCATGCCCGGAACCTGTACAGATGCGGCAGCTTGTGCCCGACTCAGGTGGTAATCGACCTGTTTGCGCACGGTATCGACTTGCGATGCGACCAGACGTGCCAAGTCGTCATCTCGCTTCTCGGGAGCATTGGCGGCATTGGCGAGGACGCTCAGCGGCGTTTTAAGCGCATGGGCAAGGTTGCCGGCTTGCGTTCGGGCACGCTCGACCACTTCAGCGTTTTGCGCCAGCACCGTGTTGAACTCATTCACCAGCGGCATGATCTCGTTCGGGAAGGTGCCTTCCATGTTTCGGGCATCTCCGTGCCGGACACGCCCTAGGGCGTTTTGCATGTTACGTAGTGGAGCAAGCCCGACGAATACCTGCATCAAAGCGGCGAGCGTCAATCCCATTCCAAGTATGCCCAGCGCCATCCAAAGATGGCCTTTGAAGTCCTCGATAGGCTCTGTCATCAGACTTTCATTGGCCGCAACCATCAACCTCAGGGAGTGAGTGTCAATGGTGACGGTACGTTCCACCACTCTTAGAGCAACTCCTTGGGGGCCTTCAATCCGATGCTGATGAATCTCTCCGTCCGCCGGGGTATCGGCCGGGACAGTCAATGTTTCATCCCACAGTGAGCGGGAACGCAAAACAGCCTTGTCGGGTTGCTCATCCGCAGCGGAGATGCGATCGATCTGCCAATACAGGCCGGACAGGGGCTTGTTAAGGCGCGGGTCACTCGGAAGCAATCGAACCTGGGCCAGATTCTGCTCATCGAGAATTAGTTGGGCTGTTAGCTGATCCAGATGATTCTTCAGTTCCACATCGAACTGGGCTTCGACATGCTGATGAAAGAGTTGGCCAAGCCCCCAGCCCGCAACCAGAATCGAAATGACGATCCAGACGAGCGTGCCCGCCAAGAGACGTATACGCAGGGAGTTGCGTAAGAAGGCAAAGTTCATTGTGCTTTGTTGAGCCGGTAGCCCAATCCGCGCACGGTTTCGATCAGGCCCGGCGGTAATTTCTTGCGCAAGCGCGCGATGAATACCTCGACCGTATTCGAATCACGATCGAAATCCTGCGCGTAAATATGTTCGGTCAGTTCCGCACGGGAGACGATTTCACCCGGATGGTGCATCAGGTAAGCGAGAACCCGGTATTCATGGCTCGTCAGCGTCAGGGCAGTTCCATCCACGCTGGCACGGCTGCTGCGGGTATCCAGGGTCAGCGGACCGCAAACCAACTCGGTACTAGCATGTCCGCCGGCACGGCGAATCAGGGCGCGAAGCCTGGCCAGCAGTTCTTCCATGTGAAAGGGCTTGGTTAGATAGTCATCCGCACCGGCATCGATGCCGGCCACTTTTTCCCGCCAGGTGTCTCGTGCCGTCAGGATCAGGACCGGCAAGGTACGCCCTGCCGCACGCCATTTCTTCAGAACCGTGATGCCATCCATCTGCGGCAGGCCAATGTCGAGCACGATGGCGTCGTAAGGTTCGGTCTCCCCCATGAAGTGGCCATCGACCCCGTTATGCGCCACATCGACGACATAGCCGGCCGACTGAATGCCTTCAACAAGTTGTGTGGCCAGCGTTGGTTCGTCTTCGACAACCAGAATGCGCATCAGCGGGGCTCTCCCCGGTCGTTTGGTTTATGCGGTTTGCCCGGCTTTTCCTTAGAGCCAAGGATGGTGCCGTCGCGAGCGAGAATCTTCAGCTTCATCAAGACACCTCCTTTGCGCAATAACTTGACTTCATAAACCCACTCGCCCTTTTCGCGGTCAAGTTCAACCTCCATGACCTGGCCGGGATACTCGTGTTCGAGCCGATCAAGAATCGTCCGCAAAGGCAGAACATCTCCAGCCTCAACGGCTTGACGGGCACGGTCATGGTCAGCGTGATCTGCTGCGTAACTGACTTCCGTGCCCAACATCGCCAGCATCATCAACATGATGACGCTTGTCAGTGTAGGACGCCATTGGGTGGTGATTCTCGACGACATATTTAACTCCACAGTTTTCCAGGCTGATCTTTTAGCGCTTTGAACATGAACGCAGGATGAACAAGCGATTCAGCATTCATTCAGACAGGGTGGCGCAAAGTGCGCTCCACAGTCCGATAACCGCCAGGAGAAACGCATGAAGAACATGTTGGTCGTCACCTCAGGAATTGTTGCCATGATACTCAGCACCGCCACCATTGCCGGTCCTCGCGAAGACCTGCTGGCCCAGTATGCGGCAGCCGCCAAGGCAAGCGGTTTTTCGGCGGCACGCGGCCAGGCCTTGCATACGCAGAGCTTTTCCGGCGGAAAACCTGATACGCCGTCTTGTACCACCTGTCACGGCAAGGACACCCGGGGTGCGGGTCGGGCGCTGACCGGCAAGACCATCGAACCGGTTGCTGTGTCGGTGGCGCCAACGCGTTATACCGATCCGGCCAAAGTTGAAAAATGGTTCAAGCGCAATTGCACCGAAGTATTAGGGCGCGAATGTACCCCGCAGGAAAAAGGTGACTGGCTCACCTTCGTGATCGGTCAGTAATCCCATTCAAAGGAGACTCCCGTGCGCATTCCCTACCGCCCGCTTGCCATTGGCCTCGTGACCTTGGCTTTTTCTGCCCTTGTATTAGCCCGTGCCCAGGCCGGTGACCGTCATTTCTTCGCGCCTGTTACCGACCCGGTCGTCAAGGAGGAGTGCGGTAGTTGCCACCTGGCCTTTGCCCCATCGATGCTCCCGGCGCGATCCTGGCAACGCATGATGGGCGAACTGGACAAGCATTTCGGCGACAACGCCA
>CAMKYP010000215.1 GCA_946477505.1 uncultured Dechloromonas sp.
AGCTGGGGCCGCCGCTGCCGGGCGACCTCGGCCCTGCCATCGTGAACTCGCAGCAGCCGGCCGTGGCCGCTTACGCGGCCCCCGGCCACGACCCCAACGATGCCTTGCGCAAAGAGGCGGAAGCCGCTGCGGCTTCGTCGGTGTTCTTCCGCTCGGGCGGCCAAGGCCAAGCCGCCGCGACCGTGGCGCAGGCGACACCGGGTGCGCCTGGTGGTGCAAGCGCGCTCGCGGCCTTCGACCCACTCGCGGCCGGGCCGGCATCGGTGGCGACGCAGCCTGCCGACCCGACCGCCGTACAGAACCGGCAAGACCAGAAAGAGGCGTTCCTGAAAGCCGGCTCTACGGAAACCCGCAATTCCGGCAATCTGGCGCTGCCGGCGTCGCCCTATCAGGTGATGGCCGGAACCGTGATCGCGGGCGCGCTGGTGACTGGCATCAAGTCAGACTTGCCGGGCGACGTGATCGCCACTGTCACGGAGCCGGTCTATGACACGGCCACGGGCAAGTTCCTGCTGATCCCGCAGGGGTCGCGCATCCTGGGCAAGTACAACAGCCAGGTCAGCTATGGGCAGAGCCGCGTGCAGGTGGTGTGGAACCGGGTCATCCTGCCGGATACCTCATCGCTGACGCTCGACAACCTTGTGGGCACCGATCCAGCGGGCTACGCCGGCCTGGAGGACGACGTGGACTGGCATTGGAAGCGCATCGTCTCGGGCGCGGTGCTGACGACGCTGCTGGGCGTGGGCGCCGAACTGGCCGCGCCGGAGAACCGCCAGGACGGCAACCGTATCGTCATCGCCGGGCGTGATAGCGCCCAGGACAGCATCAATCAAGTCGGACAGGAGATCACCCGGCGCAACATGAACATCCAGCCGACGCTGACCACGCGGCCCGGCCTGCCGGTGCGGATCATCGTCAACCGGGATCTGGTGCTGCGGCCGTACCAGCCCCTGTTCTTTAACCGGGGAGCTTCGCAATGACCACGACCAAGAAGCTGCGGCTCGGGCCTCTGCCCAAGACCGAGAGTGTCAAGCTGACCTTCGCCTGCCCGGCAAGCCTGAAAGCCGACCTCGACCGCTACGCCTCGCTGCACGCGCAGGCGTATGGCGAGGTGGTCGATGCAGAGAAATTGATCCCGCACATGCTGGAGGCGTTCATGGCGGGGGATCGGGGATTCAGGAAGGGCACGGCGACCCGGAGCGCGCCATCGAAGCCGACATGATGGCGTCACATACCAACGGCATCCATCGAACGCGCAGCCACCGGCTGCGCGTTCTTCATTCTGGATGCCGCCAAGCCTCTTGGGCTATGATGACGCGACAGGCCCGCCGTTCCTCGGCAATCCAGCACGACACGGTGCGATGCGGCTTTCTCTCCCGACGCTCTTATGTGGCTCCTAGCCGACGAAGCCGCGGTTCTGCAAAGCGGCCCCGAAAAGAGCTAACCTACTGTCCCATATACGGTTTCAAGCCCTGCGTGATTTGCGCGAAAGACTTGACACCGGCACTTTTTTGTTGCCCGACGTATTGCCTGAGCCGCCGCCGAATCAGTCCTGGCAGATATCCGCCCAATCGGCCCCGGTCAATGCCTGCAAGGCTGCCGGTGTCAGCGGAAATACCGAGAACGGCGTTCCCGCCGCTGCCCAGACCGTCTCGTACTGCATGAGATCGCGGTCGAGCAACAGTCGAACCGGCCCGGCATGACCGAGCGGCGCCACACCGCCGATCACGTAGCCGGTCGACTCCCTGACGAAATCGGCATCGGCTCGCCCCAGCTTGACGCCCAGCTTAGCCGCCACCTTGGTTTCGCTGACGCGGTTGGCACCGCTGGCGACGACCACTACCGCACCACCGGCCGTCTTGTTGCGAAAGACGACCGACTTGGCGATTTCCGCCACCGCGCAGCCTATAGCTTCTGCCGCCTCGGCGCTGGTCCGCGTCGGCTGCTCGAACTCGACCACCCGAACCAGCAAGCCGGCGTCGGCGAGCAAGCCCTGCGTGCGCAGCGCGGTTGGATGCTGCGCCGGCTTCATGGGCGCCAGACCCAGTTGATGCCGCGTCGTTCGACCTCGGCTCGAATATCTGCCATCGCCTTGTCGACCAGCGCCGGAGCGCCCTCCACCCCGAGTTCGAGGTGTTTACGCTCCTTGCCGACCAGCGACGGCAGGGAGAAAAGGCGCAACGTCGGGTAGGCGGCGACGATGCGCTCCATCAGGTCGAGCAGCGCGCTCTCGTAGGCGGCCGACCCGGTGAGCAGGAGGGCTTTTTCTATCGTCTCCGCGACGGGCTGGAATTCGCCCTTGTGGAAAGTGTCGAGCGCCCATTCGATCATCGGATGCGCCATCTGCGGAAAACCGGGCACGAAGTAGTGATCGTTGGCCATGAAACCGGCAATGCGGTTGAACGGGTTGGGAATCATCCGCACACCGGCCGGAAAGGTAACCAGCAACTTGCGCTGGTCGGTGATTTCCTCACCGGCGAAGCGGAGCTTCAATTCCTCAAAGGCCTCGGGATGCAGTTCCAGTCCGACGCCGAGCGCAGCCGCCACGGCCTGCCGGGTGTGATCATCCGGTGTATTGCCAATGCCCCCGCAGGAAAACACCACATCGCCGGCCGCCATCGTGCGCTTGAACGTAGCGGCCAGACGATCGCGATCGTCGCCCAGGTACTCGACCCAGCTCAGCCGCAAACCGCGTGCCCCCAGCATCTCGGCGATCCGTGCGAAATGCTTGTCCTGCCGCTTTCCCGACAGGATTTCATCGCCGATGATCACGGCGCCAAAATTGCGGCTCATACCCGCTCTCCCTCGATGGTCACGATCGCCTCCCCGCGCGAACGACGCAGGGCCTCCAGCCCGTAGTGAACGAATGACAGCGCCGCCAGTGCCGGCGCGAGCAGGCCAACGAGCGGGATGTGCGCCAGCAGCGCCATGGTCAGGCCGAGCATGAACAGCGGTGCCTTGTGCGCCTCTCGCAGGCTTGCCCACTCGCTGTCGGAGGCATGCATCGACAGCGCATCATAGGCAAAGGTGCGACGGTTCAGCCAGCCCATCAGTAACAGCGGAATCAGCAGCGAGAAACCGGGAATGAGCCACAGCGGAATGGTTGCCACCCAGGCGACGACGAAAACCAGCGATGCGCCGATACTGTTCAGGGCCGCCGCAACAAAGCTGTCACGCCCCATCGCCGCCACGTCGCGATACTCGGTTTGCGACAGATGACGCAGCATCAGCGGCATGATGACGATGGCCGCGAGCAGCGAAGCGACCAGATAGGCCAGCGCGAAGATCGCCATCCAGCCCCCCAGATAGGCAAGAATATGCGCCAGCCAGACCAGCCCCCAGCCCACCAGCAGGGTCATCGGCGGGAACTCCATCATCTGCTGGACTGCCCAGCCGAGTGCGCCGACAGCAAGCCCGATGGCAAGCAACAACGAAACGATGGCCGGCGTCAGCACGTAGAGCCACACCTTGCTGCTGCGCAGACTGCCGAAGGTGCGTGCCAGGGCGAGCATCACATTACCCATGTTTGATTCCTTCCCATTGTTTTTCCAGGCGCTTGACCGAGACAGGTACCGGCGTCCGGAGTTCCTGCGCGAACAGGCCGACGCGCAATTCCTCCATCAGCCAGCGGAACTGCTCGACCTGCGGATCGACCGTCCCCATCTTGGCCAGTTGCAGCGCCCGGCGCTCATAGTTGGTCCATAGCTTGGCGTAGTCGGCCATCGATTGGGCATCGCGTGCCGGGGCCGCCTTCAGCTTGTCGAGCCGGACACCGATGGCTTTCAGGTAGCGCGGGAAATGTTGCAGGCGCTCGAAGGGCGTGGCGACGACAAACTGCTTGCAGATCAGCCGCTTGAGCTGCGCCTCGATATCGGCGACGACGGCTGCCTGCGCCTTGAAGGCCGGCAGCTTCTTGGTCACCGCTTGCCATTCGGTCAGGATGGCGCCAACCAGCCGGCAAACCTCCTGCATGATCAGGCCCAGCCGCGCCTTGGCCTCGCCGCAGCGCGCCTTGAAGGCCTCCGGCGTGGTCGGCAGCGGTTCGGTCAGACAGGCACGCTCGAAGGTCAGGTCGACGATCTGCCGCTTCAGCTCGTCGGTCGTGCCCAGCGCCATGAACTGCATGCCCATCTGGGTCAGTCCCGGCACGTTCTTGTCGAAGTACTTCACCTGCTCCTTGAACTGCAGCATGAACAGCCGCGCCAGCCCCTTGCGGTGGGTTTCAGCGGCTTCCTCGGCCGAATCGAAGACCTTCAGGCTGACCGTTTCGCCGTCGTCGACCAAAGCCGGGTAGCCGATCACCGTCTGCTTGCCGACCGGCACCTCCATCAACTCCGGCAACTCGCCGAAGGTCCAGTCGGTCAGCTGAGTGTATTCGGACGGCGTTTCGTGCAGCTCGGCGAATTCCTCCTTGGCCTCCTTGCCCCACTCGCCGCGCAGCGCGACGAGGCTGCGGTTCATGTCCAGTTGCCGGCCGTGTTCGTCGATCAGCTTGTAGTTCATCGCGAAATGCGGCGGCAGCGCATCGGGACGGAAAGCGTCCGGCGTCACCGCCCAACCGCGGGCATTCAGGCCTCGCGTTTCGAGGATGAAGTCGATCAGCGGCGGGATCAGGCCGGCGTTCATCTTCTTGTCGTTGCCGGCGGTGGCGGCGATGAATTCCTCGACGAACTCGGGCACCGGCACCAGCTTGGCGCGAATTTTCTGCGGCAGCGTCTTGATCAACTGCACCAGCTTTTCCTTGAGCAGGCCCGGCACCAGCCATTCCATGCGCAGCGCCGGAATCTGGTTCAGTTGCGCCAACGGCAGGGTCAGCGTCACGCCATCCTTCGGCGAGCCCGGCTCGAAGTGGTAGCTCAGCGCGTAATCGATGCCGCCGACCTTGAGGTGATGCGGGAAGGCCTCGGTCGTGACGCCGGCCGCCGAGTGGCGCATCAGGTCATCCTTCGACAGATAGAGCAGCTTCGGATTCTCCTGCTCGGCCGTCTTGCGCCAATGGTCGAAGGTGGCGCCGTTGTGGATGCCTTCCGGAATCAGGTGGTCGTAGAAGGCGTAGATCAAATCGTCATCGACCAGCACGTCCTGGCGGCGCTGCTTGTGCTCGATCTTCTCGATGTCGCGGATCAGCTTCTGGTTGTGCTGGAAGAAGGGCCAGCGCCTGGCGTAACTCTCGTCGATCTCCTCTCCGACCAGGCCCTGGCGGATGAAAATCTCGCGCGCCTCGGCCGGCGCCAACGGGCCGTAGTGGATGCGCCGCTTGGGGTTGATCACGATGCCGTAGAGCGTCGTCCGCTCCCAGCCGGCGACCTGCATCGCCTTCTTTTCCCAGTGCGGATCGAAATACTGGCGCTTAATGAGGTGAGCGCCCACTTTCTCGATCCAGCTATCCTCGATGCGGGCGACGCAGCGACCGAACAGGCGCGTCGTCTCGGTGATCTCGGCCGCCATGATCCACTTGCCTGCCTTCTTCTGCAGCGGCGACGAGGGATGGATCAGGTAACGGATGCCGCGCGCGCCGAGGTAGTACCCCGATTCGTCGGACTTGCAGCCGATGTTGCCGAGCAGGCCGGAGAGCAGCGCCATGTGGATGGCGTCGTAGGTGCCGGGGATCTCATTTTCCTTCCACCCCAACTCGGTGACCATGGCGTGCAGTTGGCCATGCACCTCGCGCCATTCGCGCAGGCGCAGGTAGGAAAGGAAATGCGCGTGGCAGGTATCGACCAGCTGCTTGTTGGATTTCTTGTGATCGACGGCCTGCTTGAACCAGGCCCATAGCTTGACCCAGCCGAGGAATTCCGATTTCTCGTCGGCAAACAGCTTGTGCTTCTCGTCGGCCGCCTGCTGGCGCTCCTGCGGCCGCTCGCGCGGGTCCTGAGTCGATAGCCCGGCGGCGATGATCAGCACCTCGCTCAGACAACCGAGATCGCGGGCGGCGACCAGCATGCGGCCGATGCGCGGGTCGAGCGGCAGCTTGGCCAGCGCATCGCCGACCTTGGTCAGCCGATTGTCGTCGTCGAGCCCGCCAAGCTCCTGCAGCAGCGCGTAACCATCGCTGATCGCCTTGGCCGGCGGCGGCTCGATGAAGGGGAAGCTTTCAACGTCGGTCAACTTCAGCGACTTCATGCGCAGGATGACGCCAGCCAGCGAGGAACGGAGGATTTCCGGATCGGTGAAGGGCGCCCGGGTGTTGAAATCCGCCTCGTCGTACAAACGGACACAGACGCCCGCCGCCACCCGGCCGCAACGTCCGGCCCGCTGCCGCGCCGCCGCCTGCGAAATCGGCTCGACCTGCAACTGCTCGACCTTGTTGCGGTAGGAATAGCGCTTGACCCGGGCCAACCCGGTGTCGATGACGTAGCGGATGCCGGGCACGGTGAGCGAGGTTTCGGCGACGTTGGTGGCCAGCACGATGCGCCGCTGGCCGCCTGAAGGCTTGAAGATGCGGTCCTGATCGCCGGCCGACAGGCGCGAGAACAGGGGCAGGATTTCCGGCGCGTGCGCCGTGCTCAGGCCGGGCCGGGCCAGCGCGTGCTTGCGCAGGGCTTCCGCCGCCTCGCGGATTTCCCGCTCGCCGGGCAGGAAGACCAGAATGTCGCCGGGGCCGAGGCGGGCCAGTTCGTCGGCGGCATCGACGATTGCGTCATAGAGATCGCGCTCGTCGTCCTTTTTGTTGATGTCGACAACCGGGCGGTAACGCACCTCGACCGGGTAGAGGCGGCCGGACACCTCGATCACCGG
>CAMKYP010000216.1 GCA_946477505.1 uncultured Dechloromonas sp.
GAAAGCATGAGCAAGGCACTGCGTTTGTCGGAGAAATGGTTCCGTTTCGGGCTGTGGATCGTGGCATTCGTGTTCGCGAGCTTCCTGATTGGATTGGGCGGAACGATCGTTGCCAACCTGCCCAAGGTCGAACACCACTACACACTCGACGATTTCATCGATAAGCCGGCCGCCGAGAAGCTGCGCGCCGAACTGCGCGGGTTGCAGGAAAAACGGCAGGTGGCACAGGACGCCAACGATCAGGCCCAGTTGAAGCTCAATGCTGCACGCGCCAATTCCGGAAGCGCTCACGACACTTTCAACAGCTGGCTGGCGACCCGCCATGCCACCCAGCGCCCGGAGCAGGATCGCGAGCTGATCGAACGGACCCAGGCGCTCGAAGAACTGAAGATACTCGAACGCAGGGCATTGGCCGATGTCGAGCGCCAACAGCAAAGCTTGCTCGATGCCCGGCAGGCCGAGGCGAGGGCACAGCGCGACTTGCATGAACTGGAAAAGAGCGCTGCCGAAAAACTGGATGTCGAGCTGCGCGATCAGGAGCTGCGTGTCTTCGGCTACCGCCTGCTGCTGACCCTGCCGCTGCTCGTCGCCGCCGGCTGGCTGTTCGCCAAAAAACGCCACAGCACCTGGTGGCCATTCGTCTGGGGCTTCATCTACTTCGCGCTGTTCGCCTTCTTTGTCGAGCTGGTGCCCTATCTGCCGAGCTACGGCGGGTACGTGCGCTACGTGGTTGGCATCGTCCTGACCGTTCTGGTGGGCCGCTACGCCATCGTCGCCCTCAATCGCTACCTGGAAAAACAGAAGCAGGCAGAAGCGTTGCCCGATATCGAGCGGCGCAAGGAACTCAGTTACGACACGGCGCTGGCGCGGCTGGCCAAAAAGGTTTGCCCCGGTTGCGAGCGGTCGGTTGATCTGGCCAATACGGCGATCGATTACTGCCCGCACTGCGGTATCTGCCTGTTCGACCACTGCGGCCAATGCAAGGAGCGGAAAAGCGCTTTCGCGCGTTTTTGCCACGCCTGCGGCGCGGTAGCGGAGCAAGGGAGTTAGAGCTGGCGGCACGGCAGGCTGCAGTCAGACTACGAGGCCGTTCGCCGGCGTGTGCGCAAGCACTGCCATGCCAAATGGAAAAGTTGCGTGGAGGCCGATCTCCCGGGTAAAAAGCCCTGGTTGACGATGGGTTATTCATCCGTGGATACTCGGGGCACACCGATTGTCCCGTCACCTTTTTCGCATCCGGATCAATGATCGACAGCGTTTCCCGCCGCCTCGCATTTTCCATGGGGTCATTGATTCTGGCGCTGTTGCTTTTGCTCACTGCCCTCGGCTTCGTCGCCTTGCGGAATGCCACCGACGATTCCTTGTCGGTCGCCATTTGGCAGATGGCGCAGGCCCGCGCCCAGGCTCACCGGGAAATTTTTCGCCAGGCGAATGACAGCGTTCGTCGCTTGCATGGGGAACTCCTCGAGCGCCTTCAGGCGCAGAACCCGGCAACTGCCGATCGACGTTTTTTCGAATTGTTTGCCCGTGCCAACGATGGCCTCTGGCGCCTGCGCCCGGAGCAGGTCGATACCCGCCGCGCCCCCACGCTTTACCTGCGCAATGCCGACGACGTCTCGGCCAGGCGGCGGGCGGTTGCCAGCTACGAACTGCTGCGTGAGCAGGGACCCGCGCTGGTGCCACCGTTTTTTTCGGTCTACATGGATTTCGTCGAGGTCGGGCTGATGGTTTACTCGCGTGACATCGACTGGGGAGCCGAGGCGACGCCGCAAACCGACAACTTCAACTATCCGACCATGGCCAACTCGCGACCGGACAAAAACCCGGAGCGTCGGCCTTTCTGGACGCCGGTCTACCTGGATAACCAGGCTGGTGCCTGGATGGTTTCGGCGATTCAGCCGCTTGACTGGCAGGGCGTATGGGTTGGTACCGTCGGACTCGACATCACGGTCGAGAGCTTGCTGACCAACGTCGATCAGAACGGTGCAACCGGCGAGTACCACCTGATTCTCAACGACAAAAGCCAGTTGATCGCGCATCCGCAGCTTCAGCAACGGATTGTCGAGGCGGAGGGCCAGTTGGCGATTGCCACCCTTGGCGACCCGCTGCTCGAGCAGATGGATAGGGTCATTCGCGACAGCGGGCTACCGTCCGGCGTTCAACGTTCGCCGGACGGCACGCACTGGATCGCGTGGAGCCGGATCGATGGCCTGGGGTGGTATTGGGTGACGCTGTTGCCGAAATCCGGTATCGATAGCCGGATACTGCTCGGTGCCGGGCTGCTGCTGGCGATTGGCTTGCTGCTGATTCTTCCCAGCCTGTGGCTCATGCACAGCGCCATTCAGCGCATCGTCAGTCGGCCGCTGGGCAGGATTACGCAAGCCGTCGACGCGATCGGCAAGGGCGAAAAGCCGGCGCCGATCGAGTTGCATCAAAGCGACGAACTGGGACGCCTGGCCAACGCCTTCGATGGCATGATCGCCGAGATCGCCGCCCAGCGGGCCGCCCAGCAGCAACGTACGCAGACGCTCGAAGAAGAGGTCGGGCAGCGTACGGCCGATCTGGCGCTGGCCAAGGCGCAGGCCGAGCAGGCGAGTGCCGCGAAAAGCACCTTCCTGGCCAACATGTCGCACGAGATTCGCACGCCGATGAATGCCATCCTCGGCCTGACCTACCTCCTGAGCAGCGAAGCCACACCGGCACAGGCTGACCGGCTGGGAAAGATCAACGCCGCGGGCAAGCATCTGCTTTCCATCATCAACGACATTCTCGACATCTCCAAGATTGAGGCCGGCAAATTACAGCTGGAGCACAACGATTTCACGCTTTCGGCAGTTCTCGATCACGTGCGCTCCCTGCTTGCCGATGCCGCCAGCCAGAAGGGCGTGGAGATTCACATCGATACCGATGCGGTACCTGTCTGGTTGTGTGGTGACGTCGTGCGTCTTCGGCAGGGGGTGCTGAACTATGCCGGCAATGCGCTCAAATTCACCGAGCAGGGGCACCTGACCCTTGCTGCCAAGCTACTTGAAGAGCAAGGCGACGAACTGCTTGTGCGTTTCGAGGTGCGCGACACCGGTATCGGTATCGAGCCGGAAAAGCTGGCCACGCTGTTCCAGTCCTTCGCCCAGGCTGATGCCTCGACGACCCGGCAATTCGGGGGTACGGGACTCGGCCTCGTCATCACCCGCCGCTTGTCCGAGTTGATGGGTGGAGAGGCTGGAGCGGAGAGCATCCCCGGCAAGGGAAGCACCTTCTGGTTCACCGCTCGGCTGCAGCGTGGTCGGGGAATTCTGCCGGCAGCGATTGCTTCCGGCAGCGATGCGGAAACACGGTTGCGCGAACGGCCGAAGCGCGCCCATCTATTGCTTGCTGAAGACAACCCGATCAATCGCGAAGTGGCGCTGGAGTTGCTGCACGCCGTCAATATGCGGGTGGATGTTGCCGTGGACGGTGCCGATGCAGTCGAACTTGCTCGCCGACAGCAGTACGATCTGGTGCTGATGGACATCCAGATGCCCAATCTTGACGGGCTGGATGCGACAGCCGCCATTCGTGCCTTGCCCGGTTGGCAGGACACGCCGATCCTGGCGATGACAGCAAATGCCTTTGATGAGGACAAGGCGAGCGCCAGGCTGGCCGGTATGAACGATCACGTCGCCAAACCGGTCGAACCCGAACTGCTCTACGCCACCCTGCTGAAGTGGCTGCCAAGTTGTGCCGAAAAAGCTGCCGAAGGAAGAGTCGTGTTCGCTGAGGCACCGGCAGGAAATGAAAACGATGCTGAATTTTATGCCGGGCTTGCCCAAATCGGCGATCTCGATCTGGAAGCCGGCCTCAAGCTTGCCGGAGGCAAGCTGCCGTTTTACCGTCGCTTGTTGACACTCTTTGTCGATGCGCATGGCGGCGATGCTGAACGGTTGGTCGAACTGCTCGACCGGCACGACACGAAAGCTGCCCAAGGTGTCGCCCATACGCTGAAGGGTGCCACCGGGAACCTGGGGGTACGACCCATTTACGACCTTGCCAGCAAGCTCGACAGTGCGCTCAAGAGCGGCGATGACGCGGGGGCTGAAGCGGCGCTGAAACAGTTGAAAGAACGATTTCCCGTACTGATCGGTGCCTTGCGGTCGGTACTGGCGGCGTAAAACCAGCGGGCCGCACCGGTGTAGCGTGGTAGCGCTATGGGCCCTGAAACGGGCCTGATGCGTCAAGAACTCGGCATTCCCCGGCGACGCAGCATTTCCCGGCCCAGGGCATTGAATTGTTCGGCCAGCTCGTGCTGCAGGAAATTGCTGCCGAGCGATGAGGGTATCCAGCTGTCGGGTTCGATTTCGATGTGATAGTCGATCAATGTTCCGCTGTCCTGCGGGCGGAGCTTCATTTCGCTGTGCATGCGCTTCGCTGAGCCGGAGATCGAGCGGGAGAGGATGCGGGTGTCGTCGATGACCTCGATGCGGCGCAGGCTTTCGAACGTCATGGAAAATGGCCCGAAGCTGACCTTGCCGCGCTGGGCGACTTCATAGACGTTGCCATGATGCGAGACAACGCGGCTGGCCAGCACGCCGGGCATGAAATCCGCCATGTGCTCGAAGTCGGTCAGTACCTTGAGGGCGATGCCGGGCGCGACCGGGGTCTTGAGGTGCAGGGTGGCGATGTACAGGCCGTCGCGGTAGTCGACCTGCACTTCATCGTCCGTGACAGCCCGCCCGGGGAGTGCCAGGCAGGCTATCGATAGCATCATCAGGAAGCGCAGCCGCAGCGCGTTCATCAGAACCTCAATGCAGCGCGCGCGATAGCCTGGGATGCGTGGCAACAAAGTAATAGAGCGCCGGCAAGACAAAGAGCGTCAGCACCGTGGCCGAGATCAGGCCGCCGATGACGACCAGGGCCAGCGGGCGCTGGGTTTCGGAACCGATACCGTGCGACAGCGCCATCGGCAGCAGGCCGAGCATGGCGAGCAGGGCGGTCATCAGCACCGTGCGCAGGCGCGATAGCGCCCCCTGGAAGACGGCCTGGTAGTCGTCGAGCCTCTGCTGCTTGAGCTGGTTGATGTAGCTGACCATCACCACGCCGTTCAGCACCGCCTGCCCGAACAGCGCAATGAAACCGATGGCGGCCGATACCGATAGCGGTATACCGGAAATGAGCAGGGCAAAGATGCCGCCGATCAGCGCAAACGGAATGTTGCAGATGATGATCAGCGCGTCCTTGAACGACTCGAATGCGTCGAACAGGAGCAGGAAGATCATCAGGATCGACAGCGGCACGACCAGCATCAGGCGCTTCATGGCGCGTTCCTGGTTCTCGAACTCGCCGGACCAGGTGATCGAATAGCCTTCCGGCAGTTTGATGTCCTTGGCGTGCGCCTGCATGTCGGCGACGACGCTGCCCATGTCGCGGTCGCGGATGAAGACGCCGATGGCGACGACGCGCTGGCCGGACTCGCGGGCGATGTTCATGGCGCCGCTCGCCATCTTGAAATCGACCAGCGCGGACAGGGGCACCTGCGCCCCGTTCGGCGTCGGCACCAGCACCTCCTTGAGCTTGTCGAGCTGGCGGGAGGGTTCGTCCAGACGGACGACGACGCTGAAATGGCGGTCGCCTTCCCACAGTTCGGTCGCCGCCTTGCCGGCCAGTGCCGTCTCGACGACATCCTGCACATCCATGACGTTCAGGCCGTAGCGGGCAGCGGCGGCGCGGTCGATCTCCAGCCGGTATTGCGGCAGGTCGCCGTCGCGGTCGATGAAGGCGCGGGCCACGCCCGGCACGTTGCCGATACTGTCGAGCAGTTGATTGGCGTGCAGCTTCAGGGTGGCCGTATCGTCACCGAACAGCTTGATGACGATCTGGCCGTCGATCTGCGAAATGGACTCGAGAATCTGGTCACGTACCGGCTGGCTGAAGGTCGGCTCGATGCCCGGCATGTCGTTCAGCTTGTCTTCCATCTCGCGGACCAGCTGATCCTTGGTCATACCCTTGCGCCATTGGCTGTCAGGCTTGAGGTCGACCAGCATCTCGGTCATGTTGATGTTTTTCGGGTCGGTACCGTCTTCCGGACGGCCACCCTTGGAAATCACCGCATTGACCTCGGGAAAGTCGGCGATGATCCGCCGCAGCTTGCGTAGTTCGCCTTTCGCCTCGTCGATGGAAACCGAGGTCGGCAGCGTGATGTTGATCCAGATCGAGCCTTCGTTGAGTTCCGGCAGGAATTCGGTACCCAGTTGCGGCACCAGCGCGGCGGTGATGGCCAGTGCCGCCAAGGCGGCTGCAAGGACACGCCTGGCGTGGGCGAGAACCCACTTGAGCGCCGGTTCGTAGCGATCCATGAACCAGTGCATCAGCTTGGTTTCCTCGTGCGGCACGTTGTTCTTGAAGGCGATCTTGGAGAGGAAGGGGACCAGAGTCAGCGACAGGATCAGCGAGGTGATCAGCGCGGCGACGACCGAGTAGGCCATCGGTGCGAAGATCTTTCCCTCGTGGCGCTGCATGGTGAAAATGGGCAGGTGGGCGACGATGATGATGATCATCGAGAACACCGTCGGGCGGCCGATTTCGACGACGGCTTCCTGGATGGTCCGGGTGTGCGGCCTGTGGTCGTCGTCCCGGTTCGCCTCGCCAAGGCGTCGGAATATGTTTTCGATGACGATCACCGCGCCGTCGACAATGATGCCGAAGTCCATGGCGCCCAGCGACAGCAGGTTGGCCGGAATGCCGACAACCGACAGGCCGA
>CAMKYP010000217.1 GCA_946477505.1 uncultured Dechloromonas sp.
GGCCTCAATCGCATTAATACCGCTGTAGAGCGCCGGATGGTACTGATCGGTCTCGCCGCCGACAAAGCCGTAAAAGGTATCGAACCCCTGCCCCGTCGGCCAGGTTGTGTAGGGACCCGCCGGATTCACTTCCCAAATCGCGGTCTGATGCCATTTGCCCCAGGCCGACGTGCTGTAACCCGAGTTCTTGAGCACGGTCGCGACCGACGCGGCGGTATTGGGAATCGCCGACGTGTAGCCGTCGTAGCCGGTGGCGACCTCGGTAATGTGTCCCATATTGACGGCATGAGGATTGCGGCCGGTGAGGATGGCGGCGCGTGATGGACTGCATATCGCGGTGGTATGAAAATCGTTGTAGGTCACACCACGGCTGGCCAGACGATCCAGCGCCGGTGCCGGTATCGGGCCGCCGAAGGTCGAGAGCGCGGCGAAACCCATATCGTCGATCAGGAAGATGACGACATTCGGCGCACCGGCAGGTGCCTGGGGAATCCTCACTTTCCCGGGCCTGGATTCCTTGAAGGTTTTGCCGACGATTGCTTTCACCGATTCGGAAGGTTTGGGCAGATTGTCCAGAACCGCGTCTTGAGCGGCTACGGGCAGGCTCATGGCCAGCAAACCGGCGAGAGCGACTCTCATGCCTGCGAAAAGGGGGGTTTTCATCAATGGGTCTCCTTGATGTCGAGGGTGCCAGGTCAGTAAGCGGCATTCAGAACTGAACGTAAGCAGTTATCGTTTTGGACTCGATTGGTAGAGCTGTTCCATCATCCGCTCAAGATTGAAGGAGCCGGGACGCTGGCGTGGGGGATAGCTGACGAAGGTGCTCAGATACTTGCCCACCACATCTCCCATCGACAGTTTGATGAAGGCACGCTCCTTCGACCACAGGAAGTAGCCGACGGCGTCGTCCTGCGCACGCTCGAAGGGGTCGCTGCGAAGGTTGACCAGTTGCACTTCGCGCAGATTCGTAAAGGGATTGATCCAGACATTGGAACCCTGGGCATCCTGGCGCAGCATGGTCAGCTTGTAGTTGCCCACGCGAACCGCCGCCAGCCCACCTTCATCGTTCCAGTAAAAGAACTCGTTGCGCGGCCATTTCGCCTCGCCCTTCAGAGCGGGCATCAGGTTGTAGCCGTCGAGATGAACCTTGAAGGTCTTGTCGCCCGCCTTGTGCCCGTTCAGCAGCTTTTCCTTGATTTTTCCGTCACCAGCGGCGGCCATGAAGGTGGGCAGGAAGTCCTCCAGGCTCGCAATGTCGTTGATGATCGTTCCGGGTTCGATGACCCCCGGCCAACGCATCAGGGCCGGCGAACGGTAGCCGCCTTCCCACTGCGTGCTCTTCTGCCCCCGGAACATCGTGGTACTGCCATCCGGCCAAGTGTATGCTTCCGCGCCGTTATCGGACACATAGACGACAATCGTGTTTTCTTCCTGCCCATTCTCCTTCAGACGAGCGAGCAGCCGGCCGATCAGGGCATCGTGCTCCACCATGCCATCCGCGAAGATACCCAGGCCGGTCTTGTCTTTCGCAGCAGGGCTCAGACGTGTATACAGGTGCATGCGCGTCGTGTTGTAGTACATGAAGAACGGCGCCCCGTCTTGCTTCCGCTGGTCCAGATAGGCGATGGCCATGTCGAGCAATTCGTTGTCGAAGGTCTCCATGTGCTTTTTCGTCAGCGGACCCAAATCCTCGATCTTGCCGCCGGTGACGCTGCGGATGATGCCCCGGGAGCCGTATTTCTTGCGGAATTCCGGGTTCTTGGGGAATTCCGGATGCTCGATGTCCTCCATCCCGTCAAGGTGGTAGAGGATGCCGTAGAACTCGTCGAAACCGTGGTTCGTGGGCAGCATGTCGTCACGGTCGCCGAGATGGTTCTTGCCCAGCTGGATCGTGCGGTAGCCCAGCGGCTTGAGTAGTTCGGCGATGGTTGGGTCTTCTTTTCTGATGCCTTCCGGTGCGCGGGGTACGCCCACCTTGAGCAGACCGGTACGGATCGGCGCCTGCCCGGTGACAAAGGCCGACCGGCCGGCGGTGCAACTCTGTTGGGCGTAAAAATCAGTGAACAGGGCACCGCCCTTGGCCAGGCTGTCGATATTGGGCGTCCTGTAGCCCATCCGGCCCATGTTATAGGCGCTGAGATTGAAGTCGCCAACATCGTCGGACATGATGACTAGAATGTTCGGCTTGGAAGCTTGCCTGGAAGCCGGCGCATCTGCGGCCAAAACGGGAGCGCTGCCCCAGAGAAGCAGCGTAAGTAGCAGACTGCCAACAACCTTTCGCATCATTATTTTCTCCTTGAAGCAAATTCAGAACGGAACCATGGCGGCAAAGGTGAAGGCATTGCCTGCCATGCGATTCTTGC
Source organism: uncultured Dechloromonas sp. (assembly GCA_946477505.1). Lineage (GTDB taxonomy): Bacteria > Pseudomonadota > Gammaproteobacteria > Burkholderiales > Rhodocyclaceae > Azonexus. The sequence continues at coordinate 2,364 of CAMKYP010000217.1, forward strand.
TGGCGACCGAGGGCGTCCAACGCAACGAGAGGTCGAGCGGCTATGCGCGGACACGGACGGCGGGAGGCTGGGGGAAGCGGGCCATCATTTCAAAGGCTGCGTCGGAGACGTCTCTATCGTCACCTCTACAATCTTGCCAGTGAAGGCGAAGGGTGCCCGGTGCCGATAAGCTGCGCTGACGGATGCGCCCAAATCGGCCCCGATATCCATTGTCTCGGTCGCGGAGAAAGTGCCCGGCGCTACGTTCACGATCATGCCCTTGCCGACGGGCACACCGTTCACGAACAACTCCGCGGTGCCCCCGGTCGACTCGGCCAGTTGCTTGAACGGCAATTGCTCGTAGCGCATCGCGACTTCAACATTCCCCTCGGGCAGTTGCCCTTTGGACTCGACACGATAGGTAGATCGGCCGAAGAAATTGAAGTCGTAGTTCAATTTGCCGTCCTTGACGTAGAGCGAATAGCCCGCGGAACTGCCGCCGTGGGCTACGATGACACCCTCGGCCCCGCCGCGCGGAATATTGATCTTGGCTGTGATTTTGTGAGATCTCTGATAGATCAACGGGGCGTTGGACTCGGGAATCCGCACTGTTCCTGGCAGATAGCGGAACTTGGTGCGGCCGGCGATATTCGACGGACGAGGGGTCAGGAAGCGCTCGGCAAAACGGTCGTCCAGAGGAAATACCGAGAACTTTTCGGCCTCTTGATCGAACGCAATCTTCAATTCCGTCAGCTTCTCCGGATTGACAGTCGCCAGATCTTCAAATTGCGAGAAGTCTTTGTCGAGGTTGTATAGGCTCCACGCGTTATCTTTGAAGCCGACAGAGCCGGTCAACAACCATGGCACACCATGGAACGAGGCCGCGTACCAACCATCTTTGTAAATCCCTCGGTGTCCGCCGGTTTCGAAATATTGCACGGTGCGCTTCCCGGGAGCCTGCGGATCGCTGAAGGTGTATTGCATAGGGATGCCGGCCATGGGCATCTGTGCGATTCCGTCGACCGCGGTGGGGGCCGGGATGTTAGCGGCTGCCAAGATGGTTGGCCCAACGTCCACCACATGATGGAACTGCGTGCGAAGGCCGCCACGATCCCCGATTTTTGCGGGCCAGGAAATCACAAGGCCATTGCGGGTGCCGCCAAAATGGGAAGGCACGCGCTTCATCCATTGAAACGGCGAGGCACCGGCCCAAGCCCAACCGACCGGGTAGTGGTTCTCGTGCAACGGCCCACCAAGTTCGTCGATCTTGGCAATCTGTCTCGCGACGGTATCCGGAATCCCGCTTTGAGTCATCATGTTGTTGAGCGTGCCGGTGATGCTGCCTTCAGCACTGGGGCCGTTGTCCCCCGCAATGTAAATGATCATCGTATTGTCGGCCCGCGGGCTACGATTCACTGCCTCGAGCAAACGTCCGATCTCAAAATCCGCGTAGGCGAGGTATCCGGCAAAGACCTCCTGGTGCCGCGCATAGAGCCGCTTGGCATCGGGACTCAAGGAATCCCACGCCTCGATTTCCTTGGGCCTGGGCGTCAGGCGAGTGTTCGCGGGGATGACCCCGAGCCGCTTCTGCCGCGCGAAGGTCTCCTCGCGAACCTTGTCCCAGCCCTGATCGAATTTGCCCCGGAACCTGTCAATCCATTCCTTGGGCGCATGAAGCGGCGCGTGCACCGCGCCCGGAGCGAAATAGATGAAATAAGGCTTGTCCGGATTGACTGCCTTTTGCTGGTCCATCCAGCGGATCGCGTCATCGACCAAGTCGCCGGTGAGTTGATAGCCTTGCTCTGCGGTCTTGGGTGGCTCCACCGCCACAGTATTGCGGAAGAGTTGGGGTTCCCACTGGCTGGTTTCGCCGTTCTGGAAACCGTAGAAATACTCGAAGCCCATCCCTGTAGGCCAGCGGTCAAACGGACCGACGGCGCTGACCTCCCAAGGGGGAGTGTTATGCCACTTTCCCCACATGGCCGTGTTGTAGCCATTTTCCTTGAGCACCCGCGCAACGGTTGCCGCGGACCGTGGCATGATGCTGTTGTAGCCCGGATAGCCGGTGGCCAAGTCCGTGATAGTCCCGGAGGCAACCTGGTGATGGTTGCGACCGGTCAGCAAAGCTGCCCGGGTGGAAGAACAAATGGCGGTTGTGTGAAACTGGTTGTAGCGAAGACCCTCCGCGGCGAGCCGATCGAGGGCTGGCGTCGGAACAGGGCCACCAAAAGTGCCGGGCTGGCCGAAGCCCAGGTCATCGAGCAGGATCACAACGACGTTGGGCGCAGCCGCGGGGGCCTTCACCTGCGTTGGGTAGTCTGGCGTCGAATCTTCGAAGGTCTTGCCGATCTTGCCTGTGAACGGCGCGTCCGGAATCGGCAGCACCGATCGGTCGATCACTCCTGGTGTAGGCGCTGACAGGCTAGCGGCCTGAGCATGCGACGGTGTGTTGAATGCCACGGCGCAAAGCAAGGCTGTTGCCAGAATCCTGAAGGAGAAACGCGTCATATAGTCAACTCCCTTTGAGTACAGCTTTGTCGCCGACGGCACCAGCCCAACCTACTTCAGGTCGATGCGGACGCTATTGAGCCAGCCTTTGAACGCGTTGCCACCCACACGTAGTCCTCCGATACGGGGGTACCACGGTCCATTCCGGCCAGTATGGTCTTTAGGTGGGGTAAGCGCCGTAGAGAGCGGAATGTTGTATTCATTGAGCACCTCATTTTTCTCTATTGAGAAACCATTCAAATAGCGGGGTGTTGTCTCTGATAGGGAAGCCTTCAAAATCCAATAACCTTGCAACCAAGTTCCAATCCCCAGTTGGCGGGCCTATTGGCACCGGCAAATACGGTAGGCTTCACAAACACGATCTGATTGCCACCGAATGCCTTGCCAATCACGCGGCCAAAGGTCACAGACAAGGCACCGTAGGTCCGCTTGTTCTCCCAATCACGAACAATATTGGGGTCGAAGGTAATCAGATTGCGCCGATCGGCCATCTTGGGAACATAGTAAAAGTCCATCGTCGTACGGCTGACATCGGCGCGTCGATGTTGCCCTGAAAGGCTCGCCTCATGGACCAGTGCAGGTGCGAAGATGGCACCATCCGAAAGGAACCAGGCCTTGATAAAAGTTCCTTTGAAAACATTCTTGCCAGTACCTAGCTCGCGACGTTCAGCCGTATCGAGATAAAACTCCCCCTTTGCGACATAACCACCTTCTCGCGTCAAGCCAAAAACGTGTGTAAGGCCCACCATGACGTCACCCAATGCATAATTGTTATTCCCGAGGACATCAACAGAAGAGATCGGCACTTCAAAACTCAATGCGTAATTCTGGCGTGGCCCGACAGGCGCGATGTATTTCAATCGCAAAATGCCGCTACTGAATCCATCCCGCAAAGCCATGTGCTCGTAACGGGCAACGACTGTGTTCGAAACACGCGTGGGGTCTGTACCGATGTCTGTTTCAGCTTTTCGGTCTGAGGCTTGAGATGACGCGGAAAGAAATACCGCTGCTAGCGTTATGAGACTTGTCGCAGCATTTGCAGATTGGTTTTTCAAGCAACGCATCCCAGCCACCCTCAACTCCGCTCTCTGGCGCCAACAATTGCGCCAACTGAATGCTAGCGAACCTGAATGGGCGGGAACAATTACCCCCGGGTGCAAAACCCTCGAATTAACGTGACATTACCGACAAACGCAATTCGACCATGGCACCACCTTCCGGGTGGCAAAGGAAGGTGAGAGAGCCTCCATGTTGCTGGGCAATACCTTTTGCGATTGAGAGGCCAAGTCCAAGCCCGTTGTCCTTGGTTGACACAAAAGGCTTCCCAGGGTCGTTCAGGATCGCCTCGGAAAAACCTGGGCCATAATCCCGAATCCGGACGATCGACAGGCTTTCTTCCTCGCTACTCTCGATTTCGATGATACGGTTTGCTGAAGAAATCGAAGCATCAATGGCATTGCGTAGCAAGTTGAAGATGATCTGCGATAGTTGAATGCTGTCACCAAGAACCCAGACGGGATGATCCGCCAACTTGAGTTTCAGTTTTGTTTGACTGCCTCGTATTTCAGCGTCGAGCAATTCGCAGGTTTCGCTCACCACCTCATTCATGTTGAGAGTTTGCATACGTTGTGGCAAAGGTCGTATGTAGTTACGTATGCGCTCGATGATCCCCGCAGCTCGCTTTGCGCTTTGCTCAATCTTTGAGAACAGCTCATTCAGCTTCTTGTCATGTGACAAACGAGTAATTTCCATACCCAATTGTGAATATGACTTGATGACATTCAAGGGCTGGCTGACTTCATGTCTGTCGGCGCGCGTTTAAATTTGACCACCTGTGCGCGTTGAATTTTGACCAGGTG
>CAMKYP010000218.1 GCA_946477505.1 uncultured Dechloromonas sp.
GGTATTACCATTATACGACGCCCGCTCTGGGCAAGAGGCTGCATTCTAAGCGCAGAAGGCAGCCGGTTCAATCATTCCTGATTGGCAGCGAGGCGGCCATAGCGGCCGGCGTGAAAAAGCAGCGGCGCGAGATCGGGCGTTTCGGCGAAGCGTTGGACGCGGCCGATGAAGATGGTGTGGTCGCCGCCGGCATGGGCGGTTTCATTGACGACTTCGAAACTGGCGCAGCAACCGGGGAACAGCGGAGCACCGCCGAGCCCGGCATGCCAGGGCAGACCGGCAAAGCGGTCGGTCGGCCAGGTGGCGAAGCGGTTGGAGAGGTTTTCCTGATCGGCCGACAGGATGCTGATGGCGTGGTGGCTGGCTTTCCGGAAGGCGGCCAGGCTGTGCGAATTGTTGTCGAGGCACCAGAGGACCAGCGCCGGTTCGAGCGAGACCGCCGAGAAGGAATTGATGGTCAGGCCGATGGGGTGGCCGTCCGGGTCGATGGCCGTGACGACGGCAACGCCGGTGGCGAAACGACCGAGGGCATTGCGTAGGGCGCGGCTGTCGGGTTGGGCTTGGGTCATCGGGCGGAACGAGTAGGCCGAGGAAAAAAGAGGCCGTATTATCCGTGCTCCCGTAGCCTGAGTCGAGGCAGAATTTGACCGCCCCCCACCGCTTTACCGAACAGTTGATCGCCTGGCAGAAGGTGTCCGGACGCCACGACCTGCCCTGGCAAAACACCCGCGATGCTTACCGGATCTGGCTTTCGGAGATCATGCTGCAGCAGACGCAAGTCGGCACGGTGATCCCTTATTACCTGCGCTTTCTCGATAGTTTCCCAACAGTCGAGGCGCTGGCGGCGGCGCCTATCGAGGCGGTGATCGAACATTGGGCCGGTCTCGGCTACTACGCCCGCGCCCGCAACCTGCACCGATGTGCGCAGCAGGTCGCGACGCGCTTCGGCGGCAAGTTTCCAGCCAACGCCGACGAACTGGCAGAACTGCCCGGCATCGGCCGCTCGACGGCGGCGGCCGTAGCGGCCTTTGCGTTCGGGCAGCGGGCGGCGATTCTCGACGGCAACGTCAAGCGGGTATTGTGCCGGCAGTTCGGCATCGACGGATTCCCGGGGCAGGCGGCTATCCACCGGCAGTTGTGGGAGCTGGCCGAAAGCCTGCTGCCGAAAGGCGATATCGAACGCTACACACAGGGCTTGATGGACCTTGGCGCTACGCTGTGCACGCGCAGCCGGCCGCGCTGCGGCGATTGCCCGGTGGCCGCCGGTTGCGTGGCCCGCCGTGACGGGCGGCAGGGCGAGCTGCCGGCCAGCAAGCCGCGTGCAGCGGTGCCGGAACGGACCGCCACCTTCGTGCTGCTGACCGACGGCAACCGGCTGCTGCTCGAACGCCGCCCGCCCAGCGGCCTGTGGGGCGGCCTGCTGGTGCCGCCGGAGGGCGAACCGGCCGGCGTGGCGGCGCGCTTCGGCCTGACGCTGGGCGAGCCGCAGGCGCTGCCGCCCTTCAAGCACAGCTTTACGCACTTTCGCCTGACGCTGGAGCCGGTTTTGTGCGCCGTCACGGGCGCGGCCGGCCTTGCCGAGCCGGGGCTGGAATGGGTGGAACTCGAACGGGCCGCCGACGCCGGGGTGCCGGCACCGATTCGCAAGCTGATCAGGCAGGTTGCCAGCGCAAGGCGCTGATGCCCCAGCGCTCGTAGCTTTCGGCACGAACGATCTGTCCGTAGTGGTTGCCGACCTTGCGCGAAAGATCGATCTGGGCCGGCGTCGTGAGGTATTGCTGGCGGCCGGTGTGGTAGATGACCAGCACGATGGGCGTCAGCATATTGTCCGGGTGCAGTTGTTCGACCACGGCGAGGTGGCCGCTTTCGAGCAGGACCAGCGTGCCGACCGGGTAGATGCCGACCGTTTTGACGAAGGCAGCGACCAGTGCCGGGTCGTACTGCTTGCCGCCCTCTTCGTAGAGCTGGCGCAGCGCGTGCGATGGCGACATCGCTGCACGGTAGGGGCGGGCCGAGGTCATCGCGTCGTAGGTGTCGACGATGGCGGCCATGCGCCCGGCAAGCGAGATTTCGTCGCCGGCCATGCGGTAGGGGTAGCCGCAGCCGTTGTAGCGCTCATGATGTTCGAGCACCACGGCAACCGAGGTTTCGGATAGCCGCGAGGTCGCTTCCAGCACGGCCAGGCCTTCCTCGACGTGTCCCTGGACGATGGAGAACTCGGCCTGCGACAACACGCCAGGCTTGGTGATCAGCCGGGCATCGATGGCGGCATGGCCGACATCCTTGACCATGGTGCCGAGGGCGAGTTTTTCGATCTCCGGTTCCGGCAGGCCCTGCTGGCGGCCGAAAGCGATGATCAGGGCGGCGGTGGCGACGGCATGCTCGGAGGCATAAGCGTCTTCGCTCTTCAAGCGGGACAGGGGAGCCAAGGCATCGGGATTGCGCGTCACCGATTCAAGCATTTTCGACACGACCGGCTCGAGTTGCGCGGCATCGACACTGAGTCCGGCCTTGGCGGACAGCATCAGGCCGCTCACCGTGTTGCTCGCCTCGCGCAGCAACTTGGTCGCCCGCCGACGTTCCTCGCCCAGAGAGACGACATGCGGGATTTCGGCCTTGATCTCGGCCAGCGAGCGGATGCGCTTTTCGACGGCATTGATGCGGGCCATCGGCGACGGCGGCAGATCGATGCCCTTGGCGGTATCGATGCTGACCTCGAGGATGCCTTCGTCCTTGAGTTTCCAGATGTGATTGTCGTCGCGCACCTTGAAGCGCTTGATCCAGATCGAGTGATCGAGCCAGCGCTTGTGCAAATCCACGACATACATGCCGGGGAGCAGCTGGTCGATGGAAATCTTGCGAATCATGGCCGGTGGCGGGCTACTTTTTTGCCCCCTCCTGCTCGCGCTGCTCGGCCTGGCGCATCTTTTCGGCGACTTTGCGTTCGTGCGCCTCGCGCTTCTGGCGCAGTTTCTCGGCCTCGGCGGCCTTGCGCTGCTCGCCCTCGGCGGCCTTGCGGGCCTTGTCGGCCTGAGTCGCCTCGATCTTCGCGGCGGTTGCCTGGCGGGCAGCCTCGGTTTCGGCCTCGCGTGCCTGCAGGTCGGCAGCGCGCTGCGGAGCCTCCTCGGCACGCTGCCGGTCACGCTCGGCGATCTGCTCCTTTTTCACCGCGCGCTCGATGGCCTTGCCTTCGCTCTCCAGACGGTGCGCTTCGTGCGTCGACTTCTGATATTCCTTGCGCGCCTCGTCGCGGCAGGCATTAACCAGGAATTTCCTGCTGCAGGCCACCGTGCGCTCGTCCATCAACTGTTGCGCCGCGTCGGCCTTGGCCCTGCTTTCGGCAATCAGCGCCGATGCCTTGTCCAGCCGGGCATCCCAGTCGGCCTGCCGGGCGGCATCGCTGCCGGCATCGGCCAGCGCCGTCCACGGCAGGAACAGCGCGGCGATCAGGCCGGCAACCACTGATGGGGATCGATTTTCCATTTCTCGAAACTCTCGCAACTGGCGATCCGGTCCTGCACCTTGCCCAGATCGACAATTTCCGGGGGCAGGTAGTGCTGCTTCCCGGCGTGATAGAAGACGCGCACAACCGGCTCAAGCAGCTTGCCTTCGTTCTGCTCGATGACGACCCCCAGGCGGTTGCTTTCCAGCCTGACCAGCGCGCCGGTCGGATAGATGCCAATGGCGCGGATGAAGGTTTGCACCAGTTGCGGATCGAAGTGGTGTTTGCTCCACTCGAGCAGCTTCTTCAGCGCCTGAGTCGGCGGCATGCCACGGTTGTACACCTTGTCGGAGGTCATCGCGTCGTAAACGTCGGCGATGGCCGCCATCTGGCCATACAGGGAAATATCCTTACCCTGCAGCCGATTCGGGTAGCCGCTGCCGTCGATGCGTTCGTGGTGCTCGGCAATGACCTGGCGGGCGATCTTGCCGACGCCCGGCACGCCGTCGATCAGGCGCAGGCTTTCATTGACGTGCGACTTCATTTTGGCGAATTCGTCGTCGGTCAGCTTGGCCGGCTTGTTGAGGATGGATTCCGGCACGATGGCCTTGCCGATGTCGTGCAGCAGGCCGCCGAGCGCCAGCTCCTGAATGACTTCCTTGGGCTGTTTCATGGCCCGGCCGAAGGCGATGAGCAAGGCGGCCACGCCGACCGAGTGCTCGAAATTGTAGTCGTCGAGATTCTTCAGGCGGGCCAGCGGCAGCAGGGCATCCTGATGACGGAAAAGCGATTCCACCATGCTGTCGACCAGCGGCTCGACCCGCTCCATGCGAATCGGCTGGCCGAGACGCACGTCGTCGAGTACCAGCCGAGCCAGCTTGTTGGCCTCGCCATGGAGCCGACGGGCGCGCGCGGCTTCGTCACGGAGTTCGACGACGACCGGTTTTTCGGCCTGCTTCTGGGCAATTTCCTGCAGCCGGCGTTCGAGGTCGGCATTGACCTCCGCCTGGGTACGCCCGGTGAATACATCGGCGCCCTTCACCGTGTCGATGTACAGCTCGCGAATACCGAGATTGACGATCTTGTCGCAGGTCGCCTGGTCCTTGACGTAAAACGCGTTGGATATGAAGGGATGATCGAGCCAGCCACAATTCAGGTCGTGGATGTACATGCCCGGCAAGAGCTGTTCGGTGCGAATCTGCTTGATCATGAAAGTCATTCTAGCAGGCTGTCGTAATGCATTGCGAAAACGCAGTAAAAATCGAAGAACCGCTTGCAAGCTCAGGAATTCTCGCGAGTTTTCCCGTTTTCGAATCGCCGCCAACGGGATGCTTTCCGGCCTTCCCGGAGGTGCCCGCAGCAGTCCCCGGCTCCCACGGCTTATAATCTGCCCCCTCATGATCGCCCTACGCCAAGTCACCTTCGCCCGCGCCGGCCGCCCGCTGGTTGTCGATGCCTCCCTGCAGATTCATCCCGGCTGGAAAGTCGGCGTCGTCGGCGCCAACGGCTGCGGCAAGTCCAGCCTGTTCGCGCTGCTCGCCAACGAACTGCACGCCGAGGCCGGCGATGTCGAAATCCCGGCCAGCTGGCACATCGCCCGCGTCGCCCAGGAGACCCCGGCGCTGCCCGACGCCGCCATCGACTTCGTTCTCGACGGCGACACCGAGCTGCGCCGCATCGAGCGCGAACTGGTCGAGGCTGAAGCGAAGGGTGACGGCGAGGCCATCGGCCACCTGCACGCCCGCTACGGCGAGATCGGCGGCTATTCGGCCAAGGCCCGCGTCGCCGAGGTGCTGCACGGCCTGGGCTTTTCCGATGCCGATTTCCAGCGTCCGGTGGCCGACTTTTCGGGTGGCTGGCGGGTCCGCCTCAACCTGGCGCGCGCCCTGTCCTGCCGCGCCGACCTGCTGCTACTCGACGAGCCGACCAACCACCTCGACCTCGACGCCGTGTTCTGGCTGGAAAGCTGGCTGAAGAACACACCGGCCACCCTGCTCCTCATCTCGCACGACCGCGATTTCCTCGACGCCGTGGTTGGCCAGATCATCGCCATCGACCTGCAGCGCCTGTCGCTGACCAGCGGCGGCTATTCCGACTACGAGCGCGCCCGCGCCGCCCGCCTGGCCACCCAGCAGGCAAGCTACGAAGCTCAGCAACGCGAAATCGCCCACCTGACACGCTTTGTCGAACGCTTCAAGGCCAAGGCCACCAAAGCCCGTCAGGCACAGAGCCGGGTCAAGATGCTCGAGCGCATGGAAATTGTCGCCGCTGCCCACGTCGACTCCCCCTTCCATTTCAGCTTTCGCGAACCCACCGCCCTGCCCGACCCGCTGCTGGCCGTCGAAAACGCTTCGGCCAGCTACGGTGAACGGAAGATTCTCGACCGCATCGGCATGGTGCTCCGCCCCGGCTGCCGAATCGGCCTGCTCGGCCGCAACGGCGCCGGCAAATCGACGCTGATCAAGCTGCTGGCCGGCGCTGTCGCCCAGCAAGGCGGCGAGCGCAAGGAAGCCAAGGCGCTGAACATCGGCTATTTCGCCCAGCACCAGCTCGAACAGTTGCGCCCGGACGAATCGCCGCTACAGCACATGAACCGCCTCGAACCGCTGACGCCGGAACAGGAGCTGCGCGACTACCTCGGTGGCTTCGATTTCCGCGGCGACATGGCGACACGCGCCATCGAGCCCTTCTCCGGCGGCGAAAAGACCCGGCTGGCGCTGGCCCTGCTCATCCGCACCAAGCCCAACCTGCTGCTGCTCGACGAACCGACCAACCACCTCGACCTCGAAATGCGCGAGGCGCTGACCTTCGCCATGCAGGATTTCGAGGGCGGCATGGTCTTCGTCTCGCACGACCGTCACCTGCTGCGCACCTGCGCCGACGAACTGCTGCTCGTCGCCGACGGCAAGGTGACCGAATTCGACGGCGATCTCGACGACTACGCCGCCTGGCTGGCCGCCCAACGCAGCGCCGAAAAGGCACCGGAGCCCGATGTCGCAGCCGAGAAGGCGGAACGCCTCAACCAGCGTGCCGAAGCCAAGGCCAACCGGCAGGCGGTGCTTGCCCAGCGCCGCCCGCTGCTCAAGGAAATCGAGCAACTGGAGAAGAAGCTGGCCAAGTGGAACGAGGAAAAAGCCGCGCTCGACGCCCAATTCGCCGACCCCGACTTCTACACCACGGTTGACCGGGCGAAGAGCGAGGAGATGCACAAGCAGGCCGGCCTGCTCGGCGAGCAGATCGAGGAAGCTGAACTACGCT
>CAMKYP010000219.1 GCA_946477505.1 uncultured Dechloromonas sp.
CAGCGCGCCATGAAGGAACATCAAAGATAAAACGCGGTTAGTCGACTTTTATCAAACCCCTGCCGAATCAGACCAAGCATGATGAGCAACGTCGAACACTCGAAAGCTCGACCATGAAAGCATCCCGCATCATTCTCGCCGATGACCATCTTTTGATCCGCGCCGGTATCCGCGCTCTTTTCGAAACACTCCCCGACCACGAACTCGTCGCGGAATGCTCCGATGGCCACGAGGCCGTTGCCGCCATTAGGAAACTCTCTCCGGATGCCATCCTGCTCGACATTGCAATGCCCGGCCCATCGGGAATCGAAGTCACGCAAACCATCCGCCGGTTCGACACCAATACTCGGATACTGATTCTCTCCAGCATTGACCGCCCGGAAATCATCGAACAGGGAATGTCTGCCGGAGCCAATGGCTATCTGCTCAAGGATTTCGTCATCGGGGAACTCCTCGAAGCCCTGAATACCGTACTGATTGGCAAGACCTACCTGTCGCCGCGCATTCGCGGCTACGCGGCAACGCCCGGCGGCAACGGATCAAGCAATGGCGGAAATCAGCTTACTTCAAGGCAAAGGGAAGTTCTACGCTTGGTTGCCTCGGGAAAAACCACCAAGGAAATTGCACGCGACCTAGGCATCAGCCCCAAGACAGTGGAGTTCCACCGTGGTCGCCTGATGGAGCGAATAGGGGCTCACGATGTTACCGGGCTGACCCGCTTCGCCGTTCAGTCAGGCGTTCTCAGCTAGACAGGCCAAGGCTCAAGTCAAAGGCTCTTCGAAATACGCCTTCATCTCGGAAGCCATGCAGTTCAGGCAGTTACACAAGGTTTCAGCCATCAATCCCCAGTTTTCCCCCGCGGATATCGCATCGGCTTGGCTTGCATGCTCGCGAAGAGAGTCTTCGAAGCGCCGCGCAATATCCACGCAATGATGGCCGGAAAATAACACGCAACTGCTACGAATATCATGCAAAGCATTCTTGAGGGCAGGATGATCCCCGGCACTGAGCGCCAACAGCATCCGCTCAAGCAGAATGGGATAGTTCGCCAGAAACAGACCGGCTAGACGCTTCGCCGTTTCCTCATTACGTCCAAGGTTTTGCAACAAATAATCGAGGTTGCAATACCCTCCTTGAAATCTTGGAAAGTCGTTCTCCGACATAAAGCAGACCTGATTTTTTGTATTATTCGGTCATAGCTTAGGTGCAACGACGAACCCCGGGGAACTGGGCGTTACCCTAGGTCATCAGGAAAAGAGCATGTCGCCAAACGGACGCCCCAAAAAAACAAAATGCCCGAAAGCATGGCTTATCGGGCTTCAAGATGACTGGCGGAGTGGACGGGACTCGAACCCGCGACCCCCGGCGTGACAGGCCGGTATTCTAACCGACTGAACTACCACTCCGCGTCGGGCTCGTCCGCCGGTCAGCGTCGAGCGGGGCGCATAATAGCATGGTCTTGTGTGTACGGGCGAATCACAACGACTACAATCGAGACTTTTCGCCATTAGACAATGCCGATGACCGATATCGGTTCACTCAATCTCGCATGGTCACAGGCCATGGTCGCCGGGTTCGTCTCCGCCGGCATTTCCGACGCAGTCATTTCACCAGGATCGCGGTCGACACCGCTGGCACTCGCGCTACTACGACAGGCGGGATTGCGCAGCCACGTTGCCATTGATGAACGCAGCGCCGCTTTTTTTGCTCTGGGCATCGCCAAGGCACAACAACGTCCGGTCGTTCTGCTGGCCACCTCCGGAACAGCGCCCGCCAACTGGCTTCCGGCCATCATCGAAGCCAGCCAGGCCGGTGTTCCGCTAATTGCCGTTTCTGCTGACCGCCCCCCTGAACTCCATGGTTGCGGATCCAACCAGACAGTTCCGCAAACGACAATGTTCGCCTCTTACGTCAGGGCAACTCACGCACTTGGTTTACCCAGTGCAGACTTCGATCCGGGATATGCGCATCGGCTGGCAGCCCAGATCGTGGAGCAGGCCACTTGGCCCTACCCCGGTCCGGTCCATATCAACCAACCCATTGACGAACCTTTGGTGCCAACAGGGAATCCCCCCCCTGCAGCGAGCCTTTCCCCCATTCGATGCAGCTACTCCCTTTCCGAACCTGACCGCCAAACGCTGAGCGAACTGGCTGACCGCCTATCGGGCCGCCCTGGCATCGTTGTATGCGGAGAAATGCCTCTCGACGAAAAACGTAACAATGCTCTGGTCGGACTTGCCAGCGCCCTGGGTTGCCCCATCCTGGCCGAACCACTGTCCGGACTGCGCTTCGGTTCACATGACCGATCCCATCTCTGTGTCGGCTATAACCGATGGCTGGACAGTCCCGATGCCGACGACATCCCGCCACCCCAATGGATCATCCGTTTCGGCGCCTTTCCGGTCACGCGCAAGCTGCAGCATTACCTCTCGGGTAGCCCAGCCACCCAAGTTGTGGTCGCACCCTGGCCACACTGGGCAGACCCCGCACGCAAACTGACTGACTTGCTGCGCACCGACCCCGAACTGTTCTGCACAGCACTGCTACGCAAGCGCCTGAAGCCGGCAAACGCGGGCTGGCTTGAGAAATTTCTCGCCCTGGAACAACAAGTAGCAGAGCCGGATGCTCCCAATCACATCCGGACCATCATCAACGCCCTGCCCCCCAGGACTACCCTGTTCGTCGGCAACTCGCTCGCCATCCGGGAACTGGACTCACTGTCCGGGCATTCGGCGAAGGCGCTATTCATCCATGCCAACCGTGGTGCAAGCGGAATCGATGGAAACATATCCACCGCTGCCGGCATCGCCAGTGCGCAAGGCGCTACTGTGGCCCTGATCGGCGACCTGACCTGCCAACACGATATCGGTGGCCTGGCCCTGACCCGCGGCCTCGATATCGTCATCGTCGTGGTCAACAACGGTGGCGGCGGCATTTTTGACTACCTCCCCCAGCGTTCGCTCCCTGAATTCCTCGACGGCTGGCGAACGCCGCAGCATGTTGATTTCGAGCATGCCGCCAAGGCATTTGGACTGACCTACCACCGCGTCGACACAACGGACAACCTGAGTCTCAGACTCGGCAGCGCACTGGAGCGTGGCGGGCCGCAACTGATCGAACTGAAACTGGCCTAAGCTGAAAACGGCAAACAGGTAAAATTCGTCCCCATGACCGCAACCACTCTTCACGATGATCCCAGCCATGCCTCCCCACTGGGCAAGGCGACGGAATACCAGAGCCACTACGCGCCGGAGTTGCTTTTTCCGATTCCACGTCAGCTCAAGCGCCACGAAATCGGCATCACCGACTCGGCCCTCCCTTTTGTTGGTGAAGACCTATGGAACGCCTACGAGCTTTCGTGGCTGAATACCAAGGGCAAACCCATCGTTGCGGTTGGCACCTTTCGCGTGCCGGCCGACAGTCCGAATCTGATCGAGTCGAAGTCGTTCAAACTGTACCTCAACTCCTTCAATCAAAGCACCTTTGCAAGCATTGACTCGGTTGCGCAAACGATGGCTCGCGATCTGTCGGCCGCTGCCGGCCGCCCCGTCGATGTCGCCCTGCAAGCCCTGGCGAGTACGCCGACTGCCCATATCGGCCTTCCGGCCGGCATCCTACTTGATGACCTTGACATCGTCTGCGACCGCTACCAGCCGTCCCCCGACCTGCTGGCGACGCAAGCTGGCGAAACAGTTGAGGAAACCCTGTATTCGCACCTGCTGAAATCCAACTGCCTGGTGACCGGCCAGCCCGATTGGGCCATGCTCGTCATCCGCTATCGAGGTCGACCGATCAACCACGCCGGGTTGCTGCGCTACATCATCTCGTTCCGCAATCACAATGAATTCCATGAGCAGTGTGTGGAACGAATTTTTTCGGACCTGCGGGCCCATTGCCAGCCCGAAGCCCTGGCGGTTCATGCCCGCTACACCCGGCGCGGCGGCCTCGACATCAACCCCTTCCGCAGCACGGGCCACTACCCGACGCCCGACAACACGCGAGAAATTCGACAATAACCAGATAGTCGCCACAACCGCGTTGCCCCCGCAGCCTCACGATATCGAGCCAGATATTGCGCTTTGCCCAGCGCTGTTGAATCTCAGACTCAAAGTAGCCACCAATACCAGAAAACGTTTCATTGGCGCTCTCTCAAAGCCTTGGGAGCTCCCCCATCGCCCTCTGCATCGCTGGCGTCATGAACGACCAGGTACGCCAATCGGAAGCGATCAAGGACCTGCGCGTCCTGCGCGGCAAAAAGGTCATTCGCGAAATGGGCGATGGCGACGAAATCACCATAAATCCGAATGAACTGGAAAAACAGGTCATGGCGAGCGGAAAAACCCTGTTCCAAGAAGCGCAGGATCCCAAACACGGCCATGTCCTGATCGCCATTTTCCCGGCCATCGCATCCAAGAATTATCTCGGCCGTGACTGCATGGAATGCCATGAAGAGGTCAAGGACGGCAATATTCTCGGGGCGGTGTCGCTGGAGGATATTGACGAAGGAGTCGCCGAATCCCGCATGGGCATGCTCATGGCGACACTGATGATCTCGGTTCCCCTGCTGCTGTTCGTCTTCATCTTCGTGCGCAGTTTCGTCACCACTCCGCTGGTGGCCATGGCCCAAAATCTGCGGGAGATCGCCAGCGACGAGGTCCTCGAACCGGCAGCCCCCGTCGTGCGTTACGAGCATCCCGAGCCGGGCGACATGCTTCATCTCGACATCAAGAAACTCAGCCGCTTTGTGCGCCCAGGACATCGCGTTACCGGGGACCGCACGCAGAACTCCTCCGGGGCAGGCTGGGAATTCGTGCATGTCGCACTTGACGACCACTCTCGCTTTGCCTGTGCCGACATTCAGCCAGACGAGAGTGGCCGGAGCGCTTGCCGAGCATTGCTCTCGGCCCTGCGCTACTACCGTCAGTTCGGCATCACCTTCCGGCGGGTTCTGACCGATAATGGGAGCTGCTACAAATCCCGGCAATTCGCCCGACTCTGCCAACGACTGGGATTGCGTCACCTGCAGACCAAGCCTTATTCACCGCAAACCAACGGTAAGGCAGAATGCTTCATACAGACGGCTTTGCGGGAATGGGACTATGCACGAGCCTATGAATCTTCCAGCCACCGCGCACAGCATCTGCCCCACTGGCTGCACCACTAAAACTGGCACCGACTTCATGCCAGCCTTCAATATCCCCCGCCTATCTCCCGTATCAACGCTCTGAACAACCTGGTGGGTTTACACACCTAGAGGTCAGTCGCCAGGACAGCTGGAACCAGCGCAAGACCGGCTATTTCGGCGCCTCAGCCGGCACCATCGGCAGCATTGCCGCGACCAACCCGACGGCAACGGCCACCCGTTTCGACTTCCGCACCACCGATGCCAACAACTACGTCAGCTCGGATACCGCGGCAGTCTACGTACAGGACCAGATCACCCTCTCCGCCAACTGGAAGGTGCTCGCCGGCCTGCGCTACGACTACTTCAAGGTAGGTTTCGACGATCGCCGCACCACCACCGCCCAAACCGACCTGCAGCGTACGGACAAGCAGATCAGCCCTCGCCTCGGCCTGATCTGGAGCCCGACTCGCTGGTCGACCTACTACGCCAGCTACAGCTACGCATTCCTCCCCTCCGGGGAACAGCTCGGCCTCGCCACATCGACCGCCGACCTGGCTCCGGAAAAATCGACCAATTACGAACTTGGCGCACGCTGGGATCTGATGCCGAGGCTGTCGATGTCGCTGGCCGCCTTCCAGCTCGACAAGGATGACGTCCGTTCAAAAGACCCGTCCGGCAGCGGCCGCTTCGTGAAGACCGGCCAGCAGCGGACGACCGGCGTCGAAATCGGCCTGCAGGGCGATGTGACCCGAAGCTGGCAGGTTTATGCCGGTTACGCCAACCTCAACGCCCGTGTGACCAAGGCACTGAGCACCGGAACCGATGCCGGTGCCGACGCAATCCCTGTTGGGCGCAAGATCGGCCTGGTCCCAGAAAACATGTTCTCGCTGTGGAACCGCGTCAATCTGAGCGAACAGTGGGGTGCCGGCCTGGGCATCATCCACCAGTCGTCGTCGTACGCGTCGATCAGCAACAGCGTCAAGCTACCCGGCTTCACCCGGGTCGATGGGGCGCTGTACTACACCGTCAAGGAACTGCAGAGCCGCCTCGCACTCAACGTGGAGAACCTGTTCGACAAGAACTACTACCCCACCGCCGACGGCGACAACAACATCTCCCCGGGCGCCCCGCGTACCGTTCACCTGACCATGAACACCAGCGTCTAAGCGACCTTTCATTTCCAGGTCTGCGCCCGACTGCCGCTTCATTCGAAGCGATTTTCCCCGGGAAAAACCCTGAACCCCGCCCACCCGGCGGGGTTTTGCTTGATAATCCTGTCATGAACATCTCAGCCGCCACCACCGATCCGGACAAGACCGGAAACGAACTCAAGGCTCAGCGCTTCCAGATGTTGGCGGATATCGCCAGGGAGCTGTCCGGTGAGGTCGTATTCCCGACCTATTTCGATGCGGTTCTTCGCTTGCGCAAGGTATTGAACGACCCTAACCAGAGCGTCGCCAACATTGCGCACGCCATATTGGCCGAACCGCTGATTTCAGCCAAGCTACTCCATCTTGCCAATTCCGCCGCCTACAACCCAGGAGGCAAAGATATCGTCGACCTCAAGTCGGCC
>CAMKYP010000220.1 GCA_946477505.1 uncultured Dechloromonas sp.
ATATCCGGGATGTAAAAGGCTGGTGGAATACTTGGCGCTGGGTTCTCGTCTGGGTAACGCAGATTCTCTTCTATGGCGCTCCTTGGATTGAGTGGAATGGCCGTCAAGCGGTACTGTTCCATTTAGTCGAGCGCAAGTTCTATCTCTTCGGCTTGGTTTTGTGGCCGCAGGATGTTTTCTATCTGGCACTGCTGCTGATTATTTCGGCTTACGCGCTGTTTCTGTTTACAGCCATTGCTGGCCGATTGTTTTGTGGATACGCCTGTCCACAGACGGTCTATACGGAAATATTCATGTGGGTGGAGAACCGGATCGAGGGTGATCGTTCAGCAAGGATGAAGCTCGACAAGGGGCCGCTGACGCTACGTAAGTTCGCCCTCAAAGCAGTCAAGCACGCGCTGTGGCTGCTGATTTCGATCTGGACGGGATTCACGCTTGTCGCGTACTTCACGCCCGTTGACGAACTGCTGGCAGCTTTGCCTTACAACTTTTCCGGTTGGGAACTGTTCTGGATATTTTTTTATGGCGGGTTCTGCTATATGCAGGCTGGGTTCTTGCGCGAGCAGGTATGCAAGTACATGTGCCCATACGCTCGTTTCCAGGGCGTGATGTTCGATCCCGATACTCTGGTGATTACCTATGATCCGGAGCGGGGCGAGCCGAGGGGGGCGCGCAAGAAGGGGGGCGATGCGAATGCGCTGGGCGACTGCGTGGATTGTGGTCTTTGCGTGGCGGTTTGCCCCACGGGAATCGATATACGCAAGGGAATCCAATACGAGTGCATTGGTTGTGGCGCCTGTATCGACGCATGCGATCCGGTCATGGATAAAGTCGGCAAACCACGGGGGCTCATTCGATATACGACCGAGAATGCGCTGGAAAAGCATTTGTCTTCGAAGGAAATCGTCGAGCACATCATGCGCCCTCGTATCCTTTTGTACACGGCAATTCTCGTTGCAATTATCGTGGCATCGATCTGGTCGTTGGCTACACGCGTTCCGCTCAAGGTCGATGTCATCCGTGATAGATCCATACTGGCTCGCGAAGCCGATGACGGGCGTATCGAAAACGTTTACAACCTCAAGATCATGAATACGACGGAGGAGCCGAAGCGCTACGCCCTTTCTGTCGAAGGGATTGAAGGAATGGAAATTGTTGGCGATCGTATCGTTGAAGTCGCCAGTGCCGAGAACCACGAGGTAACGGTCGTTGTGCGCGTACCTGCCGAATCCGGCAAGGCGGGAGCCAATACGATCTATTTTGATATCAAGGCGATGAACCATGACGGGATAGCGGTTCATGAAAAAGCCACTTTCCTGATGCCGTGACATGAGTAATACGATGACCCTACGTAGTGACAATCAGCCTTGGTACAAACAACGTTGGCCTTGGCTACTTATGATCGGACCCGGGTTGGTTGTCATTGCCGGTGCGATTACGGTGTGGCTGGCTGTAATCAGCAACGATGGCTTGGTAACGGACGATTATTACAAACAAGGTCTTGCGGTGAATCAGGCGCTGGAGCGGGATCATCGCGCGGGTAGCTTGGGTTTGCAGGCCGATATCATGCGGGCGGGTAGCGGTGTACGTCTGTTGATCAGGGGCAACAACGATGTTGTGCTCCCTTCGGCAATTGATCTCAAGCTGGCACATCCAACCCGTGCCGGTCAGGATCAGACAATCGTCATGGCATCGGAAGGTCAAGGCTTCTATGGTGGAAAGATTACCGGAGAGGTCGTGGGGCGTTGGCTTGTTTCTATCGAAGATCCCGCTGGGCAATGGCGGCTTCATGGGGAGTGGCAGGCTGACTCGGTGGAGCCACTGCGTCTCATGGCGCAAGCGGGGAAATAGTTTTTTTGTTACTGGGAGGTGACTTTATGGCATGGGAACTTTTGTTTAGTAGCGATATCGGTTTGATGAGCCTCGTGGTCATCGTTGGTGTCCTGGTTATTGGCGCCGTGATGGGCAAGATGTATTCAAACAAGATTGACGAAGAGTCTCGCAAGCTCGGCAACAAGTAATCCGGCTCGCGACCGCCTGCCTCGGGCGGGAGCAAGACAAGACCCCTGTTCCAATAGTTTGGGCAGGGGTTTATTTTTCTGGATGTAATATATGCGGCATGCATCGCGCTTTCTTCATGTCGATTCTTGCTCACGTGCTTGCGATTGTCAGCCTTTTCGAGTTTCGGCCGCTACCTGCTTATTCACTTCCCGTTTCTAAAGGACAGTCGCTGACTGTCGATTTTGTCCGTTTGAAGGCCCCAGCGGTTGTCGCGCCGAATCCGCAGCACAATATACCTACTAGCGCCTCGGTTACCGAGCGTCATTCGGAGAGGGGCGTGCTGTCTACCTCGAGCGGCGAACGGCGATCGTTCGGTGCGCAGGCACTGGCTGTTGGCGAGCTTAATGGTCTGGGTATTCCTCCGGTTGCGACCGAAAAGGGCTTGGCTGGCTTGCCGGTCGAGCTTGAAAGCGAGTACCGCCTCAACATTGCACGTGAGTTGCGCCGGGCCAGAACCGTGTCGCAAGTAAAGGATGAGTTGAGGTATGAGGGGAGTGTCCGTCTCACCATTTCGTACTGGGCTGGATTGCATTTGCCGGTGGTGTCGCTTGATCGATCGAGCGGCGATCCCGAGCTTGATGAAATGGCCCTGTCCAGTCTGAATAGTGCTGTAGCACGGGTGCGGCTACCCGGGCCGGCCATCGGCTGGGGCTTCAGCGTGCCATACGTGGTCGAATATTGCCGGGAATGCTAGGCTGCTTACAGTGGTGCCAGAACCGCTTCATGAAAGGCGTAGCGCTGGCTTTCACGGTCGGCGAGGTAGTGTTCCAGGCAAAGGCTGACACTGCGAAATGCAAGATCGTGCCATGGGATTTCGTTGGGGGGGATCAGCCGTACTTCGAGGCTCTCTTCTCCTGCCAGAACCTCGGGGGTACGCAGCTTTCCGCGATAGAAGAGGTGGACCTGATTGATGTGGGGAATATTGACCATGGCGAATGGTGCATCTATCGCGACATCAGCTCCCGCTTCCTCTCGGGTTTCACGGCAGGCGGCCTCGACCGTGGTTTCGCCGTTTTCCATGAAGCCGCCAGGAAGTGTCCAGTAGCCATGGCGCGGTTCGATGGCGCGTCGGCACATCAGGATACGGCCTTGCCATTCAGCTACGCAGCAGACGACGAGGCGCGGGTTTTCATAATGGATGTGGCCGCAAGTGCCGCAGACGTGTCGTGGAAGACTGTCGCCGACGGGTACGGCGAGCGAGACGCTGGAGCCGCATCGAACACAAAATTGAATCACAACAACCCCAGAGCATTTCACAGTTGATCGAGTTTATCACCTTGCACCCCTAGTGCCCGGAATTGCCCTCGTGACGGGCATTTCTTTCTTTGCACTCCGGCAATTCATGTGGCTACAATAGCGGCAATCAATGCTGGGATGGATTTGCGCCGGCTTGCTTGCCAGCGCACGGGGGGGATTGAATGTTTTTGATCGTCGGGTATGTCATTATTTTGGCTTCGGCTCTGGGGACCTATGCGATCCACGGTAGTCTGCTCGCTCTTTGGGTTCCGACCGAGTATGTTGCCATCATCGGCTTGACGATCGGTTATTTTGTCGCGGCCAACAACATCACGGTCATCAAGGCCACTGTCGCGGCAGTTCCTGGAATACTGAAAGGTTCGAAGTTCAACAAGGCCTTTTATATTGACGCCTTGGCAATGCTGTTCGAAGTACTTGCCAAGGTTCGTAAAGAGGGATTGATGTCCATCGATGGCGACATCGAGAATCCTGAAGCAAGCCCGATATTTTCCAAGTATCCGAATCTGGTTCATGATCACCACATCATGGAGTTCGTCACCGATTATCTGCGGATGATGGTGGGGGGCAACCTGAATACGGTCGAAATCGAGAGCCTGATGGACGTCGAACTGGAGACCCATCACCACGAGGCTGCCGAGCCGGGGCATGTCGTGTCGGCAGTGGCAGGTGCTGTGCCAGCATTCGGTATCGTCGTTGCAGTGATGGGCGTGGTGAACGTGATGGGATCGGTTGGTTCGCCTCCTGCTGTCCTTGGCAAAATGATCGGGGGAGCCCTTGTCGGTACCTTCCTCGGTATTTTGATCTCCTATGGCTTTGTAGAGCCGGTTGCCAAGCTGCTCGAACAGAAAGCGGCGGAAGAAGGGACCATATACAAGTGCATCAAAATGGTGCTGCTGGCCTCGATGTCTGGCTATGCGCCTCAGGTTGCGATCGAGTTCGGGCGCAAGACACTCGATTCCCATTCGCGCCCCAGCTTCCGTGAGCTGGAGGATGAGTTGAAGGCCCGCAAGGGCAAGTAAGCTTGCCTAAACACTGAGCCGATTCGATGAGCGATGATTCCACACGCCCTATAGTCATCAAACGCAAGAAGGTTGTCGCCGGAGGCGGGCATGGGGGGGCCTGGAAGATCGCCTATGCCGACTTCGTTACGGCAATGATGGCTTTCTTCCTGTTGATGTGGTTGCTCGGCTCGACAGCGAAGGGCGACCTGCAGGGGATCGCCGAGTTTTTCCAGAACCCGCTGAAGGTTTCCCAGCAGGGTGGCAGCGGATCGGGGGATGCAACCAGTGTGTTGCAGGGCGGCGGTAAGGATTTGACGCGCCAGGCGGGGCAGGTCAAGCGAGGTGAGGTAGAGGCTAAAAAATCCACTTCGTTCTCCAAGGAGGCCCAAGCCGAGTTTCGTCGCCAAGAGCAGGAGCGTCTCGAAACCTTGAAGGCCGAAATCGAGAAAATGATCGAGAAAAGCCCGCAGTTGGCGCAATTCAAGAAACAGATGTTGCTCGATATCACCTCGGAAGGATTGCGCATCCAGATCGTCGATGAGCAGAACAGACCGATGTTTGACTCAAGTAGCGCCGATCTCAAGCCGTATACAAGGGATATCCTTCGTCAGATTGGCAAGGCCTTGAATGGCGTGCAAAACCGGATCAGTCTTGCCGGTCATACTGATGCGGCGCAATTTGCTGGTGGCGACAAGGGGTTTTCCAATTGGGAGCTGTCTTCCAATCGCGCCAACGCGTCGCGACGCGAACTGGTGCTGGGCGGCATGGATGACAGCAAGGTATTGCGAGTGGTTGGTTTAGCTTCAACGGTGCTGTTCGACAAAAACGATCCGCTGAGTTCAATCAATCGTCGTATCAGCATTGTCGTGCTCAACAAAAAAACGGAACAGGCCATCCTGCACGAGGAGGGGCCTGAATCCGAGGTGGGTGGTGAAGAGTCGTTGCCCGAAGGGCTTAAATTGCCGGGTATCGGCAAGGGTACTGCTGGCTGACTCGCCGACGCTTGCCGAATCACAGGGAGAGTGGATGGCCTCAAATGGCAAAGCGGTGTGGATGGCTGTCGTTGCCTCTTTGGCGATGATTGGCGGGGTGCTTGCATGGGAGCCGGTAGCTCGTTCTTCAGCCATCATAGGTGTCTATATATTGTTGCTTGTCGGCTGGGTGGTGCTTGCCTTGCATTCGGGAAAGGCGATGGTGGCCGGTTTGGCGACGAGCGACGCGGCCAGCGCTCACCGGAAAATCGTCGAGCGAAGCGGCGAGGCAATCATGCATGTATCGGCAGAGGCTTCCAGGCAGGTCGCTGAAATGCGCAATGAAATCCAGCGGACGCAGGTTATTTTGGGTGAGGCGATTGAGAAGCTGGTGGCTAGTTTTCATGGCATGAATGCTCAACTCCAGCGCCAGCAGGCATTGGGAATGCTGATCATCAGTGGCGGAGGCGAAGAGGGGGCGGTCAGCGAATTTCAAAATTTTGCGGCCAAGACCTCGGCTACGCTGCGTCAATTCGTTGATAGTGTCGTTGAGAACTCCAGGCTAGCCATGTCTCTGGTTGAAATGACCGATCGCATCATCCAGCAGATGAGCGAGGTCCGGGGTATGCTGGGAGAAATCGAAGGGATCGCCAAACAGACTAACCTGCTGGCACTTAATGCGGCGATTGAGGCGGCGCGCGCCGGTGAGGCGGGGCGGGGATTTGCGGTCGTGGCTGATGAGGTCAGGGATTTGTCCGGTCGGACCAATCATTTCAGTCAGCAAATTCGGGATTCTCTGAGCAAGATGCAGGCAACGATCGAGGCTACCGAAAAAGCCATCAACCAGATGGCAGCGCAGGATATGACATTTGCGCTTACCTCGAAGAGCGATGTCGAGCTTGCCATGGTCGGTATTACTGAGATGAATCGGCGCACCGAGGGGAGCGTGGCTGAGTTGAACACCATCGCGGATCAGGTGGAGAAGTCACTGAATCAAGCCATCATGTCGCTACAGTTTCAGGATATGGTGACCCAGCTGTTGGGGCATGCCGGGTGCCGTCTGGATGTGTTGGATGAAATTCTGGTCGATGAGCAGCGGATGGCAGGCATCATGAACGATACCGCGAATTCGGAGGCTGCATTGGCCGCCCTTTCAGAAATCTGCCTTCATGTTGACCAGATTTCGCAAAAAATGGGTGTGATTTCTCAAAAAGTTGATAATAATCCGGTTAATCAAACAGGCTTTGCCAGTGGCGAAGTCGAGTTGTTCTGAATATATCGAGAGGTAACGATGGCAAAAACCGTTCTAG
>CAMKYP010000221.1 GCA_946477505.1 uncultured Dechloromonas sp.
ACTGATGGCAACACGGTGGAAATGGATGTCGAACGACAGAAAATGGCTGAAAATTGAAGGATCTGTCTAAGGCGTCCTATTAAAGAGGACGGCTTGCCAAGGCCCTACCCAAAAAATTGCAATAGAATAGAAAGTAGTGAAGTCGGAATTTCTGAAACACAGGCCTTGTAGGGAATGAATTTCCGCAAGTTCGACAAAATGGTCCATGCCTGGTCCTGGCCAGGGGCACTGGGCATACGCAATTACGGGAGCCGGCCCATGTATTTCAATCGTTTCCACAGCATTGCCGCGGTAGTGTTGTCCAGTACGCTGGCGTTCTCTAACGCAGCCAGCGCCGCCGGCCGCACTTCCTGCCCGCCGCTGCTGCAACATACCTTTCCGCGATTGCAAGACGATCAACCGCAGTCGCTTTGCCAGTACACCGGCAAAGTGTTGTTAGTCGTAAATACGGCAAGCTATTGCGGTTTCACGGGCCAATACGCCGGTCTGGAAGCGCTGTATGCACGCCACAAGGACCAGGGTCTGGTGGTGCTCGGTTTTCCTTCCAACGACTTCAAGCAGGAAACCGGCAGCAACCAGCAAATCGGGGCTTTTTGCCAAAATACCTTTGGCGTGAAATTCCCGATGTTTGCCAAGAGCTCGGTCAAGGGGGCGCAGGCGTCGCCCTTTTACCGACAACTGGCCGCTGCCACCGGCAAAGAGCCGGGCTGGAACTTCTATAAGTACCTGATCGGGCGCGACGGCAAGGTGGCGAGCGCTTATTCGAGCATGACCGGCCCAGCAAACAAGGGCTTGCAGCAGGAGATCGACCGACTGCTGGCGCAGCCGGCACCCGCAGGGCAGTGATGGCCGCCCGCCTCGCTCACGGCGGGTAGCAATGTTGGGTATCATGATCTGACCGTCCAGGACTGGACATGAAGAAGACTGCCAACCCATGAGTACCCTTTTCGCTCCCATCGAACTTGGAACGCTGACACTGCCCAACCGTATCGTGATAGCGCCGATGTGCCAGTATTCGGCACAGGACGGCAATGCCACATCCTGGCACCTGATGCACCTGGGCCAGCTGACGCTTTCCGGCGCCGGCATGCTGATCATCGAGGCTACCGCCGTTGAGGCAGAGGGCCGCATTTCGGCGCAAGATCTCGGCCTGTGGTCAGATGAGAACGAGCAGGCGCTGGCGTCCACGCTGGCGCAAGTGCGCCGGCATTCGGCCATGCCGATTGCAGTGCAGCTGGCGCATGCCGGCCGCAAGGCATCCACTGTTCCACCCTGGCTGGGCGGGCAGCTGCGCCCGTCTGGCGAAGGCGGCTGGCGCACGTGGGCGCCCTCGGCCTTGCCTTTCACTCCCGGCAATGAAGCGCCGCAGGCGCTGGATGCGGCTGGCCTTGTGCGCATTCGCCAGGCCTTTGCTGCGGCCGCGGCGCGCGCGGCCCGTATCGGCATCGATGCCATCGAAGTCCATGGCGCGCATGGATACCTGCTGCACCAGTTCCTTTCGCCGCTTTCTAACCGGCGTGACGATGCCTATGGCGGGTCGCTGGAAAATCGCATGCGTTTTCCCTTGGAAGTATTCGAGGCGGTGCGTGCAGCCTTTCCGGCCGGCCGGCCGGTCGGCATCCGCGTCTCGGCAACCGACTGGGTCGAAGATGGCTGGGATATCGAGCAAACTTTGGCATTTGCCGCCGCTCTGAAAGTGCGCGGCTGCGATTTTCTGGACGTGTCCACCGGCGGGCTGTCGCCACAGCAAAAAATTTCCCTAAGCCCGGGTTACCAGGTGCCGTTCGCGGAAAGATTGAAGCGGGACGTCGGCATGCCGACCATTGCCGTCGGCCTGATTACCGAAGCACGGCATGCCGAGTCCATCGTCGCCAGCGGCCAGGCCGACATGGTGGCGCTGGCGCGCGGCATCCTGTACGACCCGCGCTGGCCTTGGCATGCGGCCGCCGAACTGGGCGCGCAAGTGGATGCGCCGCCGCAGTACTGGCGTTGTCAGCCGCGCGAGCTCAAGGCGCTGTTTCGCGACGCCCGGATCAGCTAGGGTGCGGGCGCCAGCGGCGCGGTTTCACCCTGCAGCAAAAATTCGCAAAAATGACGCGCCGGCGCGTCCGGCAAGAGGTCCTCGCGGCTGATCACGTACAGGTCCTTGTGCAGTGCGCCGCCTTCGAGGGGAATTGCCCGCAGACTGCCATCGCGGTTTTCATCGGTCACGGCGGCCGCCATCACGAGCGAGATGCCGAGTCCGGCCCGCACCGCATGCTTGACCGCTTCGGTGCTGCCAAGTTGCATGGCGATCCCGATGTTGCGCGCATCGTCGCCGAAATAGGACTGCAGCAGCCGCCCTGTGCCGCTGCCGGCTTCGCCGCCCAGTAGCGCCTGCCCGCACAGCCAGTTGCGTGGAATGCTGGTGCGCCCGGCCCAGGGATGGTCGGGCGGCACGATGACCTGCAATTCCTCGCGATGCCAGACGGTGGCGGTAAAGCCGGGGCGTGGATCCCACCATTCCATGATGGCGACGTCGATCTCGAAATTCTGCAGTTGCTCGGCGATGCGGTTGTTGCTGCCAATAGCTATCTGGAGCTTGTGCGCAACGCGGTCGCGGTAGGCGCGCAGACGCGGCTGCAGCAAGTAGATGCCGGTATTGGAACTGGCGCCGATGCTGAGGACTGTCTTGTCGAACAAGGCTTGCGCGCGGGCGCCGGCGCGTACCAGATGTTTAGCGTAGGGCAGGAATGAAGTGCCTTCCGGCGTCAGTGTGCAGCCGGCATTGCTGCGCTGGATCAGCGCCACCTTGAGCGATTGCTCGAGCCGCTTGATATGTTGCGTGACGGCCGGTTGCGACTGGCCAGTCTGCCTGGCCGCCTCGCGGAATCCCCCCTGATTTGCGACCGCAAGGAATGTGGCGACGCACTCCAGGTTGATCATGTC
This sequence comes from uncultured Dechloromonas sp., assembly GCA_946477505.1. GTDB lineage: Bacteria > Pseudomonadota > Gammaproteobacteria > Burkholderiales > Rhodocyclaceae > Azonexus. The sequence goes on from CAMKYP010000221.1 coordinate 2,929, forward strand.
GCCGTCTTCCTGCCGGGACGGTTGATGGCGCCGGCAGGCGCCTCGCCATTGAGCGCCTGGATAATGTTGCAGGCGGCCTGACGTTCGATCTCCAGGCGCACTTCGGCAACGGCCGAACCGAGGTGCGGCGTGAAAAAAGTTTGTGCAGGATTGTCCAGCAAGGCTTGCGGAATGGCGCGCGGCCGGTCTGGCCGTGCCCATTCTTCCAGCTCGAACACGTCGGCGGCATAGCCGGCAAGGCGGCCGCTGGCGAGCGCTGCAACGACTGCGGCTTCATCGACCACCGAGCCGCGGCAGGCATTCACCAGGTAGCTTCCCGGACGCATCCTGGCGAGCGTGTCAGCATTGATCAGGTGCAGGGTCTCCGGCGTCATCGGCAGCATCGGCACGATGAAATCGCTGGCGGCCAGCAATTCATCGAGTTCGACTTGGCGCGCATTCCATTGCGCAGACTGTTCGGTCGGCAGGGCAACGTGGTCGCAATACAGAATCTGCATGTCGAAGCCAGCCAGCCGCTGTGCGATGGCGCGGCCGACCGCACCCATGCCGATGATGCCGATCGTACGCCCGGTGAGCCCCGTGCCGTACAGCTGCGGGAGCCACCCCTGAAAGCCGCTGCTGCGGATCTGGCGGTCACCTTCCAGCATGCGGCGTGTTAACCCGAGCAGCAGGCCGATGGTCAGTTCCGCGGTCGGGATGGTCAGCAGGTCGGGCACGATGGAAAACCAGATGCCGCGGCGGGTGCAGGCGGCGACGTCGAAGTTGTCATAACCCTTGAGCGCCGCGCCGACGATTTTCAGTTGCGGGCAGGCTTGCAGGAAGGCGTCGTCGATACTGTCGGGCATGAAGACCATGATGGCTTGCGCATCGCGCGCGCGCGCCAGCACTTCTTCGCGCGGCAGGGTGTCGCGCGAAGTATTGGGAATGACTTCGGCAACGCCTTGCAGCAGTTCGATGATTTCCGGATGCACCCAGTGGGTGAGCACGACTTTGGGTTTCATGTAACGATTTGCGTAAATGATTTACTTGAAGGTGCGGCGCAGGAAGGCGCTCAGGGCGTCGACCAGGCTCACCATGACGAGGATGACGATCAGGATTGCCGAGACATCCGTGTATTGCATGATGCGCAGCGATCCCATCAGTTCGAAGCCGATGCCGCCGGCGCCGACCATGCCCATGACCGTCGAGGCGCGGAAGTTGTATTCCCAGCGGTAGATCGCTGTATCGGCCATCTGCGGCAAGACTTGCGGCAGGATGCCGTGGAAGATCACCTGCAGCGGGCTGCAACCGGCGGCGCGCGCGGCTTCCACCGGCGCGCGGTCGGCATGTTCGATGGCTTCGGCAAAGAACTTGCCGACCATGCCCACCGAATGCAGGCCAAGCGCCAGCACGCCCGGCAGCGCGCCGAAGCCGACTGCAGCGACGAACACGATGCCCATGATGAGTTCAGGGATCGAGCGCAAGCCGTTCAGCAGGCCCCGGGCGCATTGGTAGACCAGCGGATGCGGCGTGGTATTGCGCGCTGCCAGCACCGCCAGTGGCAGCGACAGCAGCACCGCAACCGCCGTGCCGGCCACGCTCATGGCCAGGGTGTCGAGCAGTGGCTTGACCCAGGAGCCGGCCTGGCTGAAGTTCGGCGGAAACATCTCGCCGACCAGTGACGCCAGGCTGGGGATCCCTTCGCCCAGGCGTTCGGCGTCGAACAGGCCAACGTAATACCAGCAAGCGATGACGATTGCCAGCACGGTGGCCAGGGAGACCATCGAGCGGTTCCAGGCGCGCTGCCGGCGGTCCAGCAGCGGTGCGAATTGAGCGTGCATGAAGACTCCTGATTGCTTGTGCGATGTGTGCCTAGAACTTGGACAGATCCAGCTTGAGCAGCGTGCCGAGATTGCGCACGACATCGTATTCCTTGTCGCTGATCGGGCCGAAGCCGTCGGCTTTGAATGGCTTCAGCACGGCCGGGTCATTCAGGCCCAGGAAAGCGGCGCGGATCTTTTCCTTCAGCGCGGCATTCAGGTTGGAGCGCATGGTCCACGGGTACTGCGGAAAGGGCTTGGATTCGACCAGCACCTTGACCTTGTTGGCGTCGATGATGCCGCGCTGGACCAGCGATTCGAAAATCGGCTTGGACAGGCCGCCCGCCTGCGCGTGGCCATTCTGCACGGCGATGGCGACGGCGTCATGGGCGCCGACGAAGTGTTCCTGGTAATTCTCGCCGGCTTTCAAGCCATTTTCCGCCAGCATCGATTTCGGGATCAGGTGGCTGGAGGTCGAGGCCTTGTCGCCATAAGCAACGTTCTTTTTTGCGATGTCGGCAATGCCGTTGATGCCGGCGCCGGTATTGATGACCAGGACCGACTGGTAAGTGGTGCTGCCTTTTTGCTTGATCGCGGCGAAGGCTTCGATTTCGCTCTTCTGCCGGGCCAGCACATAGGACAGCGGGCCGAAGTAAGCCAGATCCAGGCGGCCATGGCGCATCGCCTCGATCATCGAGGAGTAATCGGTGGTGACGATCAGTTCAATCTTCTTGCCCAGCGTTTTTTCCAGATACTCTTCCAGCGGCTTGTTGTTCTTGATGACGGTCGAGGCATTTTCATCCGGCAGCAGGGCCACTTTCAGGGTGTCCGGATCCGGATTGGGCGCAGCATGCGCGACGGCGCCCAGAAGGGCAAGCGAGGCCAGGCTAATGGCGGCAAACAGTTTCTTCATAATGCTTCCTTTGCGGTTGCGATGGGAAAGGGAAAACGGACGGTGGCAGCGACGTCTGCCGGCGGCGTGCCCGCCGCCTTGTGCTCGTACAGGGCGGCGGCTTGCGCCGGTGTCAGGGCATCCGGTGTGGCGTCGAACACGAGACGTCCGTGTGCCAGGCCAACGATGCGGTCAGCATACTTGCGGGCAAGTTCGACCTGGTGCAGGCTGATGACCGCCGAGATGCCGTCTTCCTTGCAGATACGGTGCAGCAGCGACAGGACTTTGTCGGCGCTGACGGGATCGAGGCTGGCCACCGGTTCGTCGGCAAGAATCAGGCGTGGTCGCTGCGCCAGGGCGCGGGCGATGCCGACGCGTTGCTGCTGGCCGCCGCTTAACTGGTCCACCCGCGTCAGCGCCTTGTCCAGCAAGCCGACACGCTCCAGGCATTGCAACGCAAATTCCTGTTCGGCGCGCGGCAACGGAAACAGGCTGCGCAGGGTCGAGTGGTAACCGAGACGTCCCATGAGCACGTTTTGCAGGGCCGGGAGGCGGCCGATCAGTTGATGCTGCTGGAAAATCATGCCTGTCTGACGGCGGTGCATCTGCAGCGTCTTGCGGTCCTGGAGGGGGCCGTGTCCGTCGACGCGGACCTCGCCGGCATGCGGGGTGTGCATCAGGTTCAGGCAGCGCAGGAGGGTTGATTTGCCGGCACCGGAGGCGCCCAGCAAAACGGTAAACTGGCCCTGGCAGAAGTCCAGGGTGGTTGGATGCAGGGCAACAAGATTGCCGAATTGCACCGATACTTTGTGCAGATGAATCATGGCGAGTCCTTCGTTGGTTTCGCAATCAAACTGCGATGACGATTACAAAATCGAATTGCCAGGCCATGGTAGGGGGGCTGTGTTACCTGCGCGTGACGAACCGATGAAGAATCTGTGACATCGCCACCGGCGGCACCATTTTTAACTGGGT
>CAMKYP010000222.1 GCA_946477505.1 uncultured Dechloromonas sp.
TAACGTAAAGTCGATGGCGATTTCGCCATCCATTCTGGAAAACCGCCATCCATCCTGTCCAGCGCTTCAGCTGAAAATGGCCTGCTTAAAAGGGTTTTCGGCTGGGTGGGCAGATTATTTCCTGGGATGGATGGCACGAAAGCATGGCGCGGTGCCAGGATATGCGGCGCAAACGCCGTGTATCCCGGATTCACGCCGTCTACGCTGGCGAACATGGCGGCTCCAAAGGTACTTGTCATATAGCTTAAGATGAATTACTGTTTTTATATACAGTAAATTTTCGTTGGCAGGTACGGCATGGAAACAAACCAATCCTCGACCTTGCTGGGGCGTGTTCGGGAAGCAATTCGCTATAAGCACTACAGCATAAGGACTGAGCGTTCCTATGTCGAGTGGGTACGTCGTTTTGTGGCTTTCCACGGTCGCCGTCACCCCAGGGACATGGGGGCGGATGAGGTTCGGGCGTTTCTGGGCTATCTGGCTGCTGAGTTGAAGGTGGCAGCATCGACACACCAGCAGGCATTGTCGGCGCTGCTGTTTTTGTATCGCGAAGTGCTGGGTGTTGATCTGCCTTGGCTGGCAGATTTGGATCGCCCCAAAAAGCCGAAGCGGGCGCCAGTCGTGCTGTCTCGCGCTGAAGTGGAGCGGTTATTGACGGTGATGGAGGGGAGCCATGCCTTGATGGCGCGTTTGCTTTATGGAACGGGAATGCGCCTGATGGAGTGTGTGCGTCTGCGCGTCAAGGATGTGGATTTCGAGCGGGGTGAGTTGACGGTGCGTCATGGCAAGGGGGGCAAGGATCGGCTGACGGTACTGCCGGCATCGGTCATTCCGGCTCTGCAGGCCCATATGGCGCGTGTTCGGGGGCTCTGGGAGCGAGACGAGGCAGCCGGACGGCCCGGCGTGCAGATGCCGGAGGCGCTGGCACGCAAGTACCCTTCTGCGCCAAATGCCTGGGGGTGGTTCTGGGTCTTTCCGGCGCGTGAGTTGTCTGTCGATCCGCGTAGTGGCATCGAGCGTCGTCACCATACGCACGAACAGGCCTTGCAACGGGCTATCAAGGCGGCGGTCGGGTTGGCGGGAATCGCCAAGCCTGCATCGACGCATACCCTGCGGCATTCGTTTGCCACGCATTTGCTGGAGTCGGGCTACGACATCCGCACGGTTCAGGAGTTACTCGGGCATTCGGATGTCTCGACAACGATGATCTATACCCATGTGCTGAACAAGGGCGGTCGTGGCGTGATCTCCCCGCTCGATGCGGTAAGGATTTGAGGCGTCTGAACGCACGCTTTACAGATTGCTGGTTGAGTAATACTCTTTGGTAAGAGTAAGAATTTTGGAGTCGCCTATGAAAATCACCAGCAAAGGGCAGGTAACCATTCCCCTGGCGGTAAGGGAAAAGGCCGGACTGCACCCGCATGGCGAGGTGGAGTTCGAGGTACGGGATAACGGCGATGTCGTCATTCGCCCCGTGCTGCCAGCGTCTTCCGGAATTCGTGCGGCTTTTGCCAAGGCGCGCGGTTCGGCCAATGCGACGGCCTTCAAGGGCATGAGTACCGACGAGTTCATGGTTTTCCTGCGTGGTTGAGGCAATGGAAAATATGGTGCTTGGCGAGCCATCGCCACGCTATGGCGCAACCGTGTTGTCTGCCACGCTGGTGGATAGCTGTGTATTGATCGATGTGCTGGCCGACGATCCGGCGTGGGCCGATTGGTCAATGGATCTGTTGGAAAAGCAGGGGCAGCGCGGGCCGCTGGTGATCAATCCCCTGATTCTTGCCGAAATCAGCCCGCGCTATGAACGTGCCGATGACCTCGAGGCTGCACTGGCCGGCTTGCCGCTGGTGCGAGAGCATTTGCCGTGGGATGCCGCCTTTCTTGCAGGCCAGGCTTTCCGTGTCTATCGGCTTGGCGATGGCGTGAAGACATCGCCCATGCCGGATTTCTACATTGGCGCTCACGCATTGGTTCGTGGCATGTCTCTGCTGACCCGTGACGTGAAGCGCTATCGCAGTTATTTTCCCAAGTTGTCGATTATCGGTCCGGAGGACGCGTGACGATTTTCCGGAGCCTTATGTCATGAGCGATTTGTTTTCCCAGAACACCGTTGATCGTGCTGCGCCGCTCGCCGAGCAGTTGCGCCCGCAGACGCCGGACGAGGTGATCGGCCAGCAGCACCTGCTCGGGCCGGGCAAGCCGCTGCGCTTGGCGTTCGCCTCAGGGCAGCCGCATTCGATGATCTTGTGGGGGCCGCCGGGCGTGGGCAAGACGACGCTGGCGCGGATGATGGCCACACAGTTCAGTTGCGAATTCATTGCGCTGTCGGCGGTGTTTTCCGGCATCAAGGAGGTGCGCGAGGCCGTGGCGCAGGCCGAGATGTGGCGGGGGCAGGGCAGGCGCACCATCCTCTTCGTCGATGAAATCCACCGCTTCAATAAGGCGCAGCAGGATGGCTTTTTGCCCTTCGTCGAGAGCGGGTTGTTCACCTTCATCGGCGCGACGACCGAGAACCCATCGTTCGAGGTGAACTCGGCCTTGCTGTCACGGGCTTCGGTCTATGTACTGAAATCGCTCGATGAGGCCGAGATGGGGCAGCTGTTCGACCGCGCTCGCGACAAGGCTCTGGCCGACTTGGCTTTCGACGACGAGGCACGCACCCGGTTGATCGGGCTGGCCGATGGCGATGCCCGCCGTCTGCTCAATCTGCTCGAACAGGTGCGCACGGCTGCGCATGCCGCCCAACATGCCACGGTTGACGGCGCCTTCATCGAGGCGACCATGGCGCAGAACCTGCGCCGCTTCGACAAGGGCGGCGACGCCTTCTACGACCAGATCTCGGCGCTGCACAAGTCGGTCCGCGGCTCCAGTCCGGATGGGGCGCTGTATTGGTTCTGCCGCATGCTCGACGGCGGTGCCGACCCGCGCTACCTCGCCCGGCGCATCATCCGCATGGCCTGGGAAGATATCGGTCTGGCCGACCCCCGCGCCATGCAGATCGCCAACGATGCGGCCGAAACCTACGAACGCCTGGGCTCGCCGGAGGGCGAGCTGGCGCTGGCGCAGGCGGTCACCTACCTCGCCGTGGCAGCCAAGTCGAACGCCGGCTACAACGCCTACAACGCCGCCCGCGCCTTTGTGAAGCAGGATGGCTCGCGGCCGGTGCCGGTGCATTTGCGCAACGCGCCGACCAAGCTGATGAAGGAACTGGGCTACGGCAAGGAGTATCGCTACGCCCACGACGAGCCCGAGGCCTACGCCGCCGGTGAAAGCTACCTGCCGGACGGCATGGCCGAGCCGCACTGGTACGAGCCGACGCCACGCGGGCTGGAAGGGCAGATCGGCCAGAAACTGGCCCACTTGCGCGAACTCGACCGCAAGGCTGGCAAGAAATAATGGATCTCGTCCAGACCGTCGCCCTGTCTGCCGGGCTGGCCTGGGCGAGTGGTCTGCGCTTGTATCTGGTGGTCTTTCTGGCCGGCGTGCTGGCGCATCTGGGCTACATGCACCTGCCGGAATCCTTGCACGTACTGACGCATCCGCTGGTCATGGCGGCGTCCGGCGGCATGGCGCTGGCCGAACTGGTGGCCGACAAGGTGCCGGCTTTCGATTCGCTGTGGGATGGTTTCCAGACCTTCGTCCGCATTCCGGCTGGCGCCTTGCTGGCCACCTTTGCGCTAGGCGACGTCGAGCCGGCCTGGATGGTGGCAGCAGGCCTGCTCGGCGGCACGATCACCGCCGGCACACACTTCGCCAAGGCGGGTAGCCGGCTGGCGATCAACGCGTCGCCCGAGCCGTTTTCCAACTGGCTGGCCTCGTTCGGCGAAGACGGCATGGTGCTGGGCGGCGTGTGGGTCATGCTGGTTGCTCCGGCCCTTTTTCTGCTGTTGTTGGTGGTCTTCCTGATTGGTGCCGTGGTCGCCATCCGTCTTTCTTATCGTCTGCTGGCCGGGCTTTTCCGCCGCCTGAGGCGCTCGCCGGGCGGGCAAGGCTAGACCGAGGCCAGCCCGGGCATGCCGGGTAACACCCGTTGCAGGGTAGCCATGTCGAAGCCCTGTGTATCCTTGAGCATGCGTCCGATCAGGCTGCGCCAGTCGGTCGTGACGCGCAGGTCGCGGCCTTCGTTCAACTGCGCATCGGCCAGTCCGGGAAAGTCGCCGATCTGTCGTCCGCCGGCAATGGCACCGCCAAGCAGCAGCGCCAGTCCGCCGTGGCCATGGTCGGTTCCCCGCGACCCGTTTTCGCGCACGGTCCGGCCGAATTCACTGCACACCAGAACCTGAGTCCTGCGCCATTCCACCGTGCCGAGCCCGTCGCGCAGGGCAAGCAGGCCGTCGGCCAAGGGGGGCAGGCTGCGGTCGAGGGCGTTTTCCTCTTCGGCATGGGTGTCGAAGCCGCCGAGGTCGATGAAGGCCATGCCGAGACGAGGTTGGTCGCGCAGGATGCGTGTCATCGTTGTGGCGGCTTTGGCAAAACCGGCCACGCCGGCCGCGCCCCGGGACGCCTTGGGGTCCATGCCAGTGGCCCGCTCCAGATCGGCCTGGCTGGACAGAGCTTGTTCGATGGCCTTGCCGCTGCTCTGCTGGCTATGCATGGCGCGAATGGCCTCGAGGGAACGGTCGTGACGTACCTGCAGCCCGCTACCGGAAATGGGCATCAGCTCCGCGTCGCCACCTTGCAGGGCAAGCGGCGGGTTGGCACTGAAGCCAATGCTGCGCAGACGCCCCCCTGCCGCTTCGCCAGCACGTGCCAGAAAGCCTTGGCGGCCCTGGGTCTGTCCGTTGCCCAGTTCGAACAGGTCCTGGGCCTGAAAGTGGCTGCGGCTGCGGTCGGGCGTGCCGAAGCAGGGGGCGAAGGAGAGTTCTTTGGCGGCGTAGAGTTCGGCCAGGGCGCGACAGGAGGGATGGGCGGAAAAGCCGCTTTGGCCCAGGGGAATACCGTTGCTCAGCACCTCCCGGCTCAGGCTGGGGCGCGCTGACGCCAGGTGCGAATCGGCGACCGGTGCAAAGGCAAACAGCCCATCCAGCGCACCGCGCAGGAAAATGACGATCAGACGGCCATCGCGCTGTGCGTCGTTCTCGACGGCAAAGGCGGTGGGCAGGGCACTGCCGAGGCCGAGCGCCAGTCCGCTTTGCAGCAGGCGGCGGCGCGTGGGAGAGGCTGCGCTAGTCATGGCATGGGTCTCCTGGGTTTAACGACGCATGAATTCAGGGCTAGCCAGCAGGGCGGCCATTTCTTCTTGTGGTGATAGGCCACCCAGGGCGGCCCGGGTTTCCGGCGTAAGGGGGCCGACCGCTGTCCGGATGGCAGCCAAATCCGCCGGGCAGGGGGCGAAATCGTTGCCAGCCCCTGGCACTGCAAGCGGAACCGGCCGGCTGGTCAGGGTTTGGGCTAGCCGGATACGCTTGGACATGGCGGGTGACGACAGCCAGTCGGATTCCTGGCTGCCGTAGCCGTCCGGTGTCGAGCGCAGGAACGGCGCTTGTCCCTGGTCCTGCGCCGTGCGCCACAGGAGGGGGCCGTTGCCGATGACCCGGCCGTCGCAGACGGCCCGCGCCACCGACAGCACATAGTCGACCGGCTCCTTGAATTTGCCAGGGTGCTGCAGCGATTCGGCGAAGGCCGGGCTGTCGATCAACGCGGCCAGCGTCGCCGAAATGCGGCCGCCGCTGTTGCGGAAGGCAGCCGCCATGGCCTTGACCACCTGGGGCGGTGGGTCGTCGGCCAGGAAGCGGCGGGCCAGCTTGCCGGCGATGTGTTCGGCGGTCTGCGGATGGTTGGCAAGCTGATCGAGGGCCTGGCGAATTTCCTCGATGCCGCGTCCGGTCGGATAGCTGCGCCCGAGCAGGCGTTTCTCACCAAAGTCGTGGCGATTGGGGTCGAAGAAGAAAAAGCCGATGCGTTCGGCGCCTGGGGCATTCAGCGCGCGTTCCGGGAGGCGGTTATTGACGACCCCGGCCCCGGTAATGATGCGAGCCAGCGCTTGGACATCGCCCTGGGTATAGCCGCCGGCAACGCCCAGCGTGTGCAGTTCGAGCAGTTCGCGGGCCAGGTTTTCGTTGATGCCGGCGCTCTGGCCCAGGCGTTCGGCACGCTGGGCAAAGCGGGAATCGACGGCGACAGAACGGTTGTTGTCGAGATAGATTTGCATCGCCGGGTGAAAGAAGCTCGCCTTGAGCAGGGCGGCGAAACTGTCTTCGCGCATGGCAAGCTGGATCTGTCGCGCGTAGTCGGCGGCGAGGAATTTGTTGAGGTGCTTGAGGCCGTGGATGGAGAAGTGGTTGAGCCAGAAATTAAGCAGCGCCTCATGGCCGGGATTATCGGAATTGGCGCTGTCGAGCAGGCGGTTGGCGCTGGCGGCGTTGAGCATCTGCCGGCCGTCCACTTCGCGCAGGGAGCGTACGGTATCGCTGCCGACCGGTTGCTGGGCGGCCGGCTTGTCCATGCGCTCGCTGCCGCCAGGACCATAGAGCGGCCACAGTTTGTCCAGCGTTTGGGCGGCGGGGGAGGCGGCGATCAGGCTGCTCAGGGCGGCCGGATAAGCCGGCGTGCCGCGGATGGCGCGGTCGAGGTAGTGGCGGGGAGTCATGCCGG
>CAMKYP010000223.1 GCA_946477505.1 uncultured Dechloromonas sp.
CGGCCTGCTGTGGAACAAGAGCTTCTGACGTGAGCCTTTGGAGGCGCCTCCACTTTCCCGGGGCGCCTCCCTTTTCTCGAATACGCAAAGGCCTGCATCACGATGCAGGCCTCTTTATTGGTGCAGCCGAGCGCTCAGCGCTCGCTCAAGCGCTTGCCGAACGAGACGGCGTAGGCCGGCGAACGAAACAGCAGGACCGGGTCGGCCGTCGGCTGGATGCCCGGCGCCATGACCAGCGGATCGTAGTTGATCGCTTCACACGGCGCCCCCTTCTGGGCGACTGCGCTGCGGATCGTCAGCGTCCCGGCCTTGATTTGCGGACGCTCGGCTGGCCAGAGCACGGTGGGATCGGTTTCGGCATCGCCCGGCTGGCCGATGCTGACCATCATGTCCCAGCGCACCGGCCCCTGCCCGGCCCTTTCGATCAGGGCTGCCTCAAGGAAGTTGGCGCCGGCCGTCTTCAACTCGTCGTCGCTCAGGCGCCTCTCGCCATCCTGCGGCACGAACTGCCAGCGCACCAGCGTGGCCTTGCCCCTCTTGTCGACGAACTTGAAGGTGTGGATGCCCCAGTAGCTGCTGCTGGCGTAGCTGGCCGGTGGATTGTTGCTCGCCAGGTAATCGGCCTGCGCCTTGTTGTCCGGGTGGCTGGCCTTGAAGGCCTTCATCTTCTCGGGGTCGGGCTTACCGGTCGCCGGGTCGGGCTGCAAGGCAAGCATCAGGTCGAGGAAGGTTTGCGGATGGGCGGCGCCGAACATCGGCGTGTTGAGCATGGTGATGTGATGCAATTGCCCCTTCGGCAACTGGAATTCGAGGGCCATGCCACGTCCGCTCCTGGCCACATCCGGCGCCTTCGGATTGCCGCCCGACAAGGAGAAGCGGGCAACCACCGGCACCGGTTTTCCGGAAAAGAGGGGCGACATGCTGAGCTTGGCGGCTTCCTTGGTGCCGACGAAGTCGCCGGCCGCACAGGTGCCCTTGATGTGATTGCGCCTCTCGCCCGGCGCCACGCCGAACACGCCTTCGATGGCAGCGACAACCTGGCCGGCATCCGGCCCGGCATCGGCCGCCTGCGCTGCATTGGCAAACGGTAAGACAAGCGCCAGCGCGGACAGCGCAAAACGTCTCTTCTGCATGGAAATCTCCTCGGAGTTGGGGTGCTGCGTTTATTTTTGGTCGAGCTGGTCGTACACGGCAGTGGCCACCTTGGCCAGCTCACCCTTGTCGATGCCGGCCGACAGGGCGTAACCGAACTTGCCGTCGACCCAATAAAAGACATTGACCGGGCCTTCGCGGGCGAAGCGGAAGCCTGTATCGCGCTTCTCGGTGCCCTCGGTGGTGACATACAGCGTCATGCGCTGCCCGCTCCCGTCGTGATACATGAACTGGGCCACCGGACCGCTATTGCCGGGCAGCAGGCGGCCGCCGACCAGTTCGTAGCCGAGCCCGCCCAGCTTGGGCGGCTTGATCGGGGTGCCGAGGCGCTTGCTCAGCCATTTCACCAGTGCCTCCTCCTGATCGGCCCCGATCTCTACCGGACGGCGAACATCCGGGCTATATACGACGTGCGCGACGGCAGCCTGGTGCGACAGGGGCACGATGCGGGCCAGGCTGCCGTCGCGCACCGAGAATTGGCCATGCGCCAGCCAACCGCCGACGCCGCCCAATGCGGCGATCATGACGCCGGCCGCCAGCCGTTGCCACAGGCCGCCAGCGGACCAGCCGCCCCGCCCGGCCGGCGCCTTGATCGGCTGTACCGTCAGCGCATGCAGGGATTCGGGAATCGGCTCGTCGAGCACCGGTCGGAACAGGGCCTTGAGCGCCTGCTTCTGGGCACGGTAGGCCGCGACCCGCTCGGCATCGTCGGGATGCCGGGCCAGGTGCGCCTCGACGGCCGCCTGCGACTCCGGCGTCAAGGCGTCATCGACGTAGGCGTGCAGTTCGAATTCGGTTATCGGGTGCGCGTTCATCGTACGACTCTCAGATTGGCCGATGGCTGGCGGCCATCCATGACCAGACGCAGCCGCTCCCGCCCGCGCGACAGGCGGGACATCACGGTGCCGATCGGAATGCCGAGCAAGGCAGCGATATCGGCATAGCTCATTTCCTCCTGCGCAACCAGCAACAGGATTTCACGCTGCTCGTCCGGCAACTGGCGAAGGGCGGTTTCGAGGTCCATCACTTCGAGCAGATCACTCTGTGTCGCGCGTACGGCCACGTCGGCCACCGCGTCTTCGTCGAGCGACGTGCTCGGCAGCCCGCCCCGCCGCAGCTGGTCAACCCGCAGGTTGTGCATGATGCCGAACAGCCAGGCGCGCAGGTCGCTGCCCGGCCGCCACTGGGCGAGCCGGCTCCAGGCGCGCTCCAGGGTGTCTTGCACGAGATCGTCCGCCGCCGCGCGGTCGCCCAGCATCGCCCGCGCATAGCGGCGCAGGCGGGGCAGTTCGGCGAGGATGGCGCGGCTGTCCATGCAGGATCAGGGCTTGGCGACACGCCAGACGTTGTTGAAGCCATCACCCGTCTTGTCGCCCGGCCTCTGATCCTTGACCCAGTAGTAAAGCGGCTTGCCCTTGAAAGCCCACTGCTTCTTGCCGTCATCGCGATTGACGATGCTGTAGTCGCCGCTCGCCATGTCGCCATCCATCGCGAACAACGGCGGCCAGTTGGCGGCGCATGGCCCATTGCAGACGCTCTTGCCGCTGCCGGCAGCATCCTTGTCGAAGGTGTAGAGCGTCATGCCATTGGCGCCGGTCAGCATGCCATCCGACAGCATGGCAGGCGCCGACTTCATACCGCCACCGGCACAAGCCGCCAGCGTCACCGACGCCAGCAGCGCATACATCAGGTTTGTTGTTTTCATGGTCGTCTCCGTTGGTTTTGGGGTGCTACACCTGGGTAAACGGAGCGGACCATCGCTTTATTCCCTAAGTTTTCCCGAGGCGCCACAAAGAGGTGACTTCGGCCGAGCGCGCGGCATGCAGTGGATCGCCTGCATCGTTCGCCTTGGGGTGTTTCGGCCGTGTATCGAGGCGGTCGATGACCTTCAACCCGGCTTCGGCGATCCAGGCCAGCAATTGCTCGCGCGAACGCAGGCCGAGCAACTCGGCAATATCGGAAATGATCAGCCAACCCTCGCCGCCGTCCGCCAGATGGGCCGCCAGTCCAGCCAGGAAACCGCGCAGCATGCGCGATTCGGGGTCGTACACCGCATACTCGACCGGCGACGTCGGCTGCGCCGGCAACCACGGCGGATTGCAGACCACGAGCGCCGCCTGGCCGGCCGGAAAGAGGTCGGCCTTGATGATTCGCACTTGGTCGGCCAGCCCGAGCTGGCCGATATTGTCGCGGGCGCAGGCCAGCGCCCGCGCATCCTGGTCGGTGGCGACGACCTGCTGTACGCCGCGCCGCGCCAGCACGGCAGCGATGATGCCGGAGCCGGTGCCGATATCGAAGGCGAGCTCGCAGCCGGCCGGCAGCGGGGCCGACGCGATCAGATCGACGTACTCGCCACGCACTGGCGAAAACACGCCGTAATGCGGATGGATGCGCCCCTGTATGGCCGGCACCGGCACGCCTTTCTTGCGCCACTCATGGGCGCTGATCACGGCGAGCAGTTCACGCAGCGCGACCAGGGAATCCTCGCCGTCCGCCTCGCCGTAGGCTGCTCGGCAGGCCTCGGTGACGTCCTGCGCCCGGCGCAGCGGCACCGTGTAATCAGCGTTGAGCGGGACCAGCAGGCGGTTGAGCAGCGCCGCCCGCTGGCCCTGCGTTTCGCGATGGCGGGCAAAGGCTTCGGCCGGCGTCTTCGGGGCCTTGCCGCGCGGTGCGCCAAAACGCCGATCCGCCCGCTTGGTCAGCGCCTGCATCAGGCGCCGGGCATTGACCCAGTCGCCACGCCACAACAGCGCCGTACCGGCTTCGAGCAGGCGGTAGGCGTCGTCGGCCGAGGTCCGGTCGTCGACGATGCGGATGTCGGCATGCGGCGCGATGCCGGCTTCCGAACGCCAGCGGGCATGGTGTTCCTGGCCGGCTTCCGACCAATGGATCGAGGGGGCTTGAATCGATTGCATGCGGCATTGTAGGGCACTTCCGGCATGCGCTTTAGTCATACAATGCCGCGCATCCCCAGCCAAAAATACGAACCATGAAATTCGAAGGTACCGATAGCTACGTCGCCACGCGCGACCTGACCCTGGCGGTCAATGCCGCCGTCGCCCTGCAACGCCCGCTGCTCATCAAGGGCGAACCGGGCACCGGCAAGACGCTGCTCGCCGAGGAGGTGGCGCGCGCCCTGAACATGCCGCTCTTCCAGTGGCACGTCAAATCGACGACCAAGGCGCAGCAGGGCCTGTACGAATACGACGCGGTGTCCCGCCTGCGCGATTCGCAGCTCGGCGATCCGCGCGTCGAGGACATCTCACACTACATCGTGCATGGCGTGCTGTGGCAGGCCTTCGAGTGCGACCAACCATCGGTGGTGCTGATCGACGAAATCGACAAGGCCGATATCGAGTTCCCCAACGACCTGCTGCGCGAACTCGACCGCATGGAATTCCATTGCTACGAGCTGCATCGGACCATCAAGGCCAAGCACCGGCCACTGATCATCATCACCTCGAACAACGAGAAGGAGCTGCCCGACGCCTTCCTGCGCCGCTGCTTCTTCCACTACATCAAGTTCCCGGACAAGGAGACCATGCAGCGCATCGTCGAGGTGCATTTCCCTGTCCTCAAGCACGAGTTGCTCAAGGAAGCGCTGGAAGTGTTCTTCGACCTGCGCGAGGTACCCGGCCTGAAAAAGAAGCCATCGACCAGCGAACTGATCGACTGGCTCAAGCTGCTGCTCGCCGAGGACATCCCGCCCGAAGCCCTGCGCGCCAAGGAGGCCAAGGACGCCATTCCGCCGCTACACGGCGCCTTGCTGAAGAACGAGCAGGACGTTCACTTGTTCGAGCGCCTAGCCTTCATGAGCCGCCGCAAGAGCTAGTCAATGCTCGTCGATTTTTTCCTGCACCTGAAGTCGCGCCAACTCCCGGTGTCGACCAAGGAACTGCTGGCCCTGCTCGAAGCGCTAGAGGCGCGGCTGGTCACCGGCAGCCTGGACGATTTCTACCTGCTCTCCCGCACCCTGCTGGTCAAGGACGAAGCCCTCTATGACCGCTTCGACCGCGCCTTCGGTGAATACTTCAAGGGCATCGAGGCGCTGCCCGGCTTCGATGCCATGGTGCCCGAGGAATGGCTGGAACTGGCCGCCCGCCGCCATCTGTCGGAAGCCGACCGCGCCCGCCTGCAGAAGCTCGGCTACGAGAAGGTGCTGGAGCAGCTGAAGGAACGGTTGGCCGAGCAGAAGGAACGCCACGCCGGCGGCAGCAAGTGGATCGGCACCGCCGGCACCTCGCCCTTCGGGCATGGCGGCTACAACCCGGAAGGCGTGCGCATCGGTGGTGAATCAGTCGGCAACCGAACGGCGATCAAGGTGTGGGATCAGCGCGAATTCCGCAACCTCGACGACACGGTCGAGCTCGGCGTGCGCAACATCAAGGTCGCCCTGCGCCGCCTGCGTCGCTTTGCCCGCAAGGGCGCGGCAACCGAACTCGACCTCGACGGCACCATCGCCGGCACCGCCCGCAACGGCGGCTGGCTCGACCTCCACCTGCGCCCGGAGCGGCACAACGCCATCAAGGTGCTGCTCTTCCTCGACATCGGCGGCTCGATGGACGACCACATCCAGGCCTGCGAGGAGCTTTTCTCCGCCGCCCGCGCCGAATTCAAGCACCTTGAGCATTTCTACTTCCACAACTGCGTCTATGAAGGCGTGTGGAAGGACAACCGCCGCCGGCACGACGAAAAACTGTCGACCTGGGACGTCATCCACACCTACGGCCCGGACTACAAGCTGATCTTCGTCGGCGACGCCAGCATGAGCCCCTACGAGGTCGGCCGTCCCGGCGGCAGTGTCGAGCACTGGAACGAAGAGGCCGGCGCCGTCTGGCTGCAACGGCTGGTCGACAGCTGGTCGCACGCCGCCTGGCTCAACCCCGTGGCCGAGAAGTACTGGGAGCACACCTCATCGATCGGCATGATCCGCCAGATCATGGGCAAGGACCGAATGTTCCCGCTGACGCTCGACGGATTGGAGCGGGCCATGCGCAGCCTGTCGAAGTAATCGGCCCTGTGCATCGTTTTCACAAAGTGGACAAAATCGTGAAATAGTCGATTCCTTCCGGGAGTCACTGCATCCAGAATTCCCTCCATCGGGTCATCCCCATGCTCCCTGTGAGGAAATATTGTGGCCACTCATAACACCCTGTTGACCGGCAGCCTGATCGATGCCGCCTTTTTGGCTCCGCGCCAAGCAATGCCGCGTCCAACGAACCGTTTCGCCGCTGCCCAGGAAAAAGCCATGGCCCAGCGCCTGCAACAACTGGAGACCGCGCTGGGGGAACACACCGACAACACACCGGCAACGGTCATTGCGCTTCCCGCCAGCAAGGCCCCGTCAGCAAAACGCGGCCACGGCATAAGAACCGCTAACAAAATGATCAAGGTCGCTTGAGCTGGCGCCAGCAAATGAGGCA
>CAMKYP010000224.1 GCA_946477505.1 uncultured Dechloromonas sp.
GCTTGCTGGCCGCTGCGCTGGTCGGCGGCGGCCTTTACCTGCTGGCGGCGCCGGTCGGCGAGCTGGCGGCGCTCTACGGCAGCGCCTTTGCCTTCCGCCAGCCCGCTGCCGGCGAGGTCGCCGTGCTGGCCGGTCTGGGCGCATTCCTTGGCTGGCTGGGCGCACAGCTGTCGGTCAGCCTGTCGCTGCGGAAATTTGACTAGCCGGCGGGAGTTTCTGGCTAGCGTCGGGGCGGTAGCCCTGGC
Source organism: uncultured Dechloromonas sp. (assembly GCA_946477505.1). GTDB lineage: Bacteria > Pseudomonadota > Gammaproteobacteria > Burkholderiales > Rhodocyclaceae > Azonexus. Next base: position 246 of record CAMKYP010000224.1, read on the forward strand.
CGGCTGCGTTCCCTCAGGAAAACCACCGTTGCCACCGGGCGATCTGCTCGGAATGAACATGGCGCGCGGCCATCGTTTGCGCGATGCAGTGCTGCAGCCGCCGACGGCTACCCGGCAAACCGGCGCCCTGATCGTCGGCGGCGGCATCTCGGGCCTCTCCGCCGGGTGGTGGCTGGCGCGCCACGGCTACGACGATTTCACGGTGCTGGAGATGGACGATGTCCCGGGAGGGAACTCGCGGGGCGGGCAATCGCCGACGACTGCCTATCCATGGGGGGCTCACTACCTGCCCCTGCCCGGTCCCGAAGCTGTGCTCGTGCGCGAGCTGTTGGCCGAACTGGGGGTTTTGCAAGGCAACCCGTCCGCACCTCGGCCGACCTACGATGAACGCTATCTATGCGCCACACCACAGGAGCGCGTCTATCGCGACGGACTCTGGGAGGAAGGCTTGTTGCCGCATCGCGGCCTGAATGCCGGCGAGCGTGCCCAGCAGCAGGATTTCCAGGCGCGAATGGACGAACTGAAGCGGCTCCGCGGGCGCGATGGCCGTCGCGTTTTCGCCCTGCCCATGGCCCTTTCCAGCGCTGATGCCGAGTGGCGCGCGCTGGACCGCCTGTCTTTCCGGCAGTGGTTGCTCGACAACGGCTTTACGGCGCCCACGCTGCACTGGCTGGCCAATTACGCCTGCCGCGACGATTACGGCTGCGATTACGCGCAGACCTCGGCCTGGGCCGGGCTGCATTATTTTGCCTGTCGCAACGGCGAAGCCGGCAACGCGGCTAGCGATACCGTCCTGACCGCGGCGGACGGTAACGGCTGGCTGGTGCACGGCTTGGCGAAGGTCGTCGGCGAGCGCCTGGCCTGCGGCGCTGCGGTGGTGCGCATCGAGGAAGGCACGGCCGGCGTCAGCGCTGATGTCTTGATCGGTGAGCGCATGGTGCGCTACCAGGCCCGGCAGCTGATCTGGGCCGCGCCGGCATTCGTGCTGCCCCACGCCTGGCCGGAGATGCCGGGCGAACTGAAGGCGGCGGCCAGCGCCGGCGACTACGCGCCCTGGCTGACGGCGAACCTGCATCTGTCGTCGTGGCCGGAGGAGCGCTATGGCGCGCCACCGGCATGGGACAACGTGTTCTACGACAGCCCGGGATTAGGCTATGTGACGGCCAGCCATCAATTGATGCGTCGCCACCAGGACGGAACGGTATTCACTTACTATCGGGCACTCAACGACGTAACCCCGGCCGAAGGGCGCCGCCTGCTGCTGGAAACGCCGCGCGAAGCCTGGGCTGAGGGCATCCTGGCCGAGCTCGAGCGGGCGCATCCGGATATTCGCCGCCTGGTCACGCGCCTTGACGTTTTCCGCAATGCCCACGCCATGCGCCGGCCGGTGCCCGGCGCCTTGTTCGACGGCCAGCGCGAGCGGCTGGCGAATTTCCGGCACCCCCGCATTTTTCTGGCGCATGCCGACCTGTCGGGCTTTTCCTTGTTCGAGGAGGCGCAGTATCGCGGCGTTGTCGCGGCTCGGCGGGTCTTGGCGCAGGTCGGGCGGACCGCTCAGATGCCGAGCTGACGCAGGAGCAGCGACTTCAGTTCGTCCGGCTCCACGGGCTTGGTCAGGAAATCGTTCATGCCGGCCGCCAGACAACGTTCGCGGTCTTCCGCGAAGGCATTGGCCGTCATCGCGATGATGGGCAGCAGCATGAATTCCGGCATTGCCCGGATGCGTCGCGTGGCTTCCAGGCCGTCCATTTCAGGCATCTGCATGTCCATCAATACCAGATCGTAGGGCTGGCGCTGGATCAGTTCGATGGCCTGCACGCCATTCCCGGCCGTGTCGGCGGTGACGCCCAGTTCGGCGAGCAGTTCGCGGGCGATCTCCTGGTTGATGAATTCATCTTCGACGATCAGGACATGCCGGCCGGCCAGCGTGGAATGGACGGCTTCCGGAGTCAGTCCGGCAATGGTCGAGCGCAGCGATTCCATGGCTTCGTCGTTGGGCTTCAGCCGGGCTGTGAACCAGAAGCAGCTGCCCTTGCCGACCTCGCTGCTAACACCTACCGCGCCGCCCATCAGTTCGGCCAGGCGGCGCGTGATCGCCAGCCCGAGGCCGGTGCCGCCGAATTTGCGGCTGGTTGAACTGTCGGCTTGCTCGAAATTCCTGAAGAGGCGGGCGATGGACTCTTCCGGGATGCCCGGGCCGGTGTCTTCGACTTCGAAGCGGATTTCAACCTTGTCATCGTTCTCGGATACACGCCGGGCGCGGATGATGATCTGCCCTTTTTCGGTGAATTTGATCGCATTGCCGAGAAAATTGATCAGGCACTGTGAGATGCGGGTCGGGTCGCCGATCAGTGAGTGCTTGAACTCGTCGGACTCGATCTGCAAATCCAGTCCCTTCTCACGGGCGCGTTCGCCGAGTACGGAGACGACGCGCGACAGAATACTTCTGATGTCGGCCGTCGTTTCGTCGAGCACCAACTTGCCGGCTTCGATTTTCGAGATATCGAGAATATCGTTGATGACTGCCAGCAGGTGTTGCGATGCGGAGTCGATCTTGTCCAGACGGTCGAGTTGTTCGAGGGTCGGCGCATCGCGGCGCAGCAGGTGCACCATACCGAGTACGGCATTGAGCGGGGTGCGGATCTCGTGACTCATGTTGGCCAGGAAGGCGCTCTTCGAGCGACTGGAGGCTTCGGCCTCAAGGCGAGCTACCTCGAGCTGCTCGGTTCGTTGCCGGACCTGTGCCTCCAGGTGGTTGCGGTGCAGTTCGAGTTCGCGGGTGATGCGCTGGCTTTCGCGGATGTCGGAGAAGGCGGTGACGGCCCCGATGATGGCGCCATTGCGGGTGATGGCCGAGATGGTCACTCGGGCGGGAAAGCCGCTGCCATCCTTGCACCAGAAGTAGTCGTCGTTGCGTCGGGTCAGCCCATCCTGGATGGTTTGTCGCAATGAGCATGCGTCGCGTGGAAAAGGCGTTCCATCGGCGTGGTGGTGATGGAAGAGCGCATGCGTGTCGTGGCCGATCACTTCGTCTTCTTGGTACCCGAGCAAGGCTAGCCCGGCCGGATTGATGAAGGTACATACGCCATCAACGTCGGTGCCGTACACCCCTTCGCCCAGCGTGCGCAGGATCATCTGTTGTTTCGATTCGCTGTGGAGCAGGGCCTGCTCGGTACGCGACAGTTCGCTCAGGTCGATGTCCAGGCAGTACATCACCGGCCCAGTGTCGGCCGCGTCGACGATGGCGTGGCTGGAGTAAACGTCGATCGGGCTGCCATCCTTGCGCATTAGGGTCAGCCGACCGGCTGGGATGCCCATCATGTTTTCGAACATCCAGCGCACGGCCTCCTTGGCATCGCTGCGCATGGCGGGGGGGATGATCAGGTCGAACAGCGACTTGCCGATGGCTTCCTCCGCCGAATACCCATAGACTTTTTCCGAGGCTTGGTTCCAGTAGTGAATGGTGCCGTCAGGCGAATAGGCCTGGATGGCCAGGGCGTCGACATTCTCGAAAATCGTGCGAAAGCGGTTTTCGGCGCTTTGCACCCGGGCCAGCGCGCTGGCTGTGCGGAGGCGTTCGGCCTTGAGCTTGCGGACATTGCGTAACAGGCCAAGGACGATCAATAACAGGGCCAGCATGCCAACGACGGTCGCGAGCGCGATCCCGAGTCCGTACTGCCGCGCGACATCGACCCAAGTGAATTGGGGAGGGCTGTCGAAAGGGGGGAGGCGAAACTGTTGCATCAGCCTGTCCACCGGTCGGTAATCTCCCGGGACCGTGAACCCGTGGATTTGCGCGGCCTGCGCCGCCGGAGTGCTGTCCGGCAGAGAAAGGAGGGTGGCGGCAACCTGCCGGGCCAGGTCGTCGTCGGTCCATGGCATGGCGGCAACCGGCCATTCCGGGTAGAGGCGGGTCGACAGGGCCTGTGGGTAGCGCTCGGCGGGCTGCCGGTTGATGATGTGGATTTGCGACGGATCGAGCTTGCCTTCCCGTTGCATGCTCTCGATGACCCCTGTGCGGACAAAGGCGACGTCTACCCGGCCGGCGAGCACCTCCTCGATGGCCCTGTCCTGAGGTTGGCCGGTTTCGACTATCTGTGCGTCCTTTGGCAATTCGATACCAACAAGATGCAGTTCATAGGCCTGCATCAGGTAGCTGCCGAGCGAGGTGCGGCTGCTGGTTGCGATGCGCTTGCCGCGCAGGTCGCCAAGGCGCTGGATGTCGCGGCGGTCGCTGCGGCTCAGGATGACCCCGCCGAAAGTGGCCAGATGTGTATCGCCAACGCGTTCGATCAGGGTGGCCAGAGGCGATGGCAAATCCTGTTCCTGCGCCAGTTGGAGGTAATGAAGCGGTTGCGTGAGGACGAAATCGACCTGCTTGTTCTTGACCGCGTCGGCAAGTTCTTCATAGTGCAGGGGGGCCAGAACGAGCGGCCGCTTAAGCTGCGTGTTGTTGAGGTGATCAATCAGCGGTTGCCAGCGCGCAGTGGTCTCGGCGATCGGCCGGTAAGCCAGAACGCCGAAGCGGGCAGGTGTTTTCGCTGCTGGAGCGGGCGCGGCGACCTCCTCTCCCACAGCGCCTCCCATCCCCATGCACAGCAGGATTGCCGCAAGCATGCGACATATCCAGTTTTCCGGGAAAAAGCGGTAACGATAGGGCACGTCAGCCTCGTGTCGATATGACGGTGAACCTCAATATGTCATATTAGCAACAATTGATGCTTGGTCGCTAGCGTGAAGGGAGCTCCGGGCGATAGCGCACATGGGCGTCGCGTACTGCGCACCAGCCCGCCTCGTCGGCCGCGACCAGTCGTTCGAGATCGTCCGGGCCAGTCGTCGTGTCGTCGACCCATTCGCGCAGCAGCGGGGAGCCATTGATCAGGTCGATGGCCAGGCGGTCGAACTCGTATTCGTAGCCAAAATCGCGCCACAGCGGGTAATCCGGGTAGCGTCGACGGATGGCCTTGAAGGCGAGTGCCTGGACGCGCCACGGCTTGAAGGCGGTGTGGTCGTAGTAGGGGCCTTCGCAGTGAATCTGCACGCCATGGTTGAGCTGGCCAGCGTGCTTGTGGAGGGTCGGCTCGAACCAGATTTCACGCAATTTGCAGCCGGCGAGCCAGTGCGGCGCGAGCGCCTGCATGTCGGCGATGAGCGCGCGGGCGTCGATGTCCGGCGCGCCGAAAATTTCCAGCGGCCGGGTCGTGCCGCGGCCCTCGCTCAGGGTCGTGCCTTCGAGCATCACGGTGCCGGCGTAGGCGCGTGCCATCCACAGATTGGGGGCGTTGGGGCTGGGGTTGATCCAGGTGCGTTCGCCGAGCGGCCAGCCGTGGCCGGGCGCGGCGTCGGGCTGCCAGCCCCGCATCTCGATGACGCGGTAATCCACTTCCAGGCCCAGTTCCGCGATGAACCAGTCGCCCAGTTCGCCCATCGTCAGACCGTGGCGCATCGGCATCGGTCCTGCGCCGACGAAGCTTTCCCAGCCGGCACGCAGGGTCAGGCCCTCGACCGGCCGACCGGCCGGGTTGGGACGGTCGAGCACCCAGACGCTCTTGCCGTGTTCGGCTGCCGCTTCAAGTACGTAGCGCAGCGTGGTGATGAAGGTGTAGATGCGGCAGCCGAGATCCTGCAGGTCGACCAGCAGCACGTCGAAGGCGTCCATCATGGCGGCGGTGGGCCGGCGCACCTCGCCGTACAGGCTGAAAATCGGGATGCCGAATTGCGGATCGACGTAATCGGGCGATTCGACCATGTTGTCCTGCTTGTCGCCCTTGATGCCGTGCTGCGGGCCGAAGGCGGCGCAGAGTTGCAGGTCGGGCAGTGTCGCCAGGGCGTCCAGGCTGTGCGTCAGGTCGGCGGTGACGGACGCCGGGTGGGCGAGCAGGGCGATGCGGCGGCCGGCCAGCGGACGGCGGAGTTCGGGTTCGGCAAGCAGGCGGTCGATGCCGAATTGGATGGCGTGGGTCATGATGCGTTGCGGTTCAAGGTGAGCGTGAAGCTGGCGAGCGGGTGAAAGTCCGGGCGGTCGGCCGTGTGCGCAAGCGCCCACCAGGATTTTTGGCCATCGACCGATTCGAGGACGACCGTGAGGCCGATCCGCCAGGTGTCGGTGACCGGGAGCAGGGCGGCGGGCAGCGTGGCGCGCAGCGTCAGGCCTTGGGCGTCCGCCTGGCAGGCGATCCGCGGGCCGGCGGCGGGGATCGGGGTGGCGATCCGCTGCCGGTAGCCGCTGAAGTCATAGACGGCCCAGGCACCCGAAGGCGAGAAGTTGAATTCGCGATAGGCATGGCCGCCTGTCGCGGCGACGAAGGCTTCGCAGCAGG
>CAMKYP010000225.1 GCA_946477505.1 uncultured Dechloromonas sp.
GGAATGGAGCGGGGAAGGGCCGGGCGCCCGGAGCAGGCCACCCGGCAAGGCCAGGCGTCGGCGGGCGACGCCCGGCCCGGAGAATTACCGGCCGAAGGTGCCGGTCAGCGTGGCCTTGCCGAGGCTGTTGGCATTGACCATGTAGCCGACCAGCGCGGTACTGCCGTCGGCAGGCAACTCAAGTTTTTCGACCTTGAGGGCGTGCAGCGTGAAGTGGTAATTGTGCGGGCGGTTGCCGACCGGCGGGCAGGGGCCGCCCCAGCCGGGGCCGCCGAAGTCGGTCTTCCACTGGCTGGTGCCAGCCGGCAGCGCCGAGCCGTCGGCCTTGCCGGCACCGGCGGGCAATTGCCGGGCGGTGGCGGGAATGTCAAGGACAACCCAGTGCCACCAGCCGCTGCCGCCGGTCGGGGCGTCGGGGTCATGCACCAGCAGCGCGAAGCTCTTGGTGCCGGCCGGTGGGTTGCTCTAGGCGAGGGCCGGCGAGGTGTTGCCGCCGGTGCAGCCAAAGCCGGTGTAGACATGCTTGTCGTTTAGCTTGCCTTTGTGGGCGAAGTCGGGGCTCTTGAGCGCGAAGGGCTCGGCGGCGTAGGCGGTACTCAGCAGCGTGGCGGCGCAGATGGCGAACAGAGGGTGACGCATGCTTCTTTTCCTTTGCTGGGTTGAGGGAATCGTCATTCGGCCCGATGGCAGACCGCTTCGATGCGGTTGCCAAAGGGATCGTGGAGGAAGGCGCCGAAGTAGGTGGGGTGGTAGTGGCGCAGGGCCGGCGCGCCGTTGTCGCGGCCGCCGTGGGCCAGCCCGGCGCGGTGAAACTCGACGACCTGCTGGCGGGTGGTGGCCTTGAAGCACCAGTGGCGCTTGTCGTCGACATTCGCGTTGGCCGAGGCGTAGATCGCCAGGCAGGTGTGGAAGTCCTCGATGCTGTCGCAGCGCACGCCGTAGCCGATGGCGTCGGGGCGGTCGTAAACCTGAGAGACGCCTAACGCGGCCATCACCGCGTCGTAGAAGGGACGCGCCTGGTCGAGGTCGGGAACGGAGATGGAAACGTGGTCGAGTACGAACATGGCGATGGCCTCGGGAAAGGATGGGAGTGGCGCAGGGCGTTCAGCGGTTTCGCCCCTCGATGCCGCGCAGCACGCCGATCATGTCCAGCCCGCCGTGGCCGCCGGCCAGGGTTTCGCTGAACAGCCGGTAGCATTCCTCGATCAGCGGGCTGACGATGCCGCCGCGTCGGGCTTCCTCGGCGACGAGGCGGCTGTTCTTCTGGACGTCGGCAATCGAGGCCTGCACCGAGAAATCGTCGGCGACGAGTTTTTCCAGCTTCATTTTCGACACCGCGCTGGCCATTGGGCCGGCATCGAGGATGGCGCGGTGCAGCGCGGTGTCGAGGCCGAGTTCGCGGGCGAAGTGGTGCGATTCGACCAGGCCGCTGACCTGCGTGATGAGGAAGAGATTGACCGCCAGCTTCATCTGCAGCGCCGACGGCACCGGGCCGCAGACGAAGGTTTCCTTGCACACCGGGGCGAGCCAGGGGCGCACCTCGGCCACGGCCTCGGGGTCGCCGGCCAGCATGCCGACCAGCTGCCCGTTTTCGGCGGGCAGGCGGGAGCCGGAAACGGGTGCCTCGACGTACTGGCCGCCGGCGGCGCAGATGCGTTCGTTGAGCGCGGCGGAATAGGCCGGCGAGGTGGTACCCATGTGCACGACGATGTGGCCCTTTAGCGCGCCGGGGCGGTCGGCGCCGGCCTGGCGGAGGACGTCGTCGATGGCGTCCTCGGTGGCCAGCATCATGATCACGATGCGGCAGCGATCAAGGAGTTCACCGGGGCTGGCCGTGATCTGAGCGCCAAACGGAACGAGCGCCGCCGACTTCTCGGGCGAGCGGTTCCAGACGACGAGTTGCCCGAAGTGCCGGGCCAGATTGCGCGCCATGGAAAAGCCCATGACGCCGGTGCCGATGAAGCCGAGCGTTTCCATATGTCCACCTCGCGATGCGTGACTGGGTCAGGCCATCATAGGGGCGTGGAAACGGCATGCCATGCGACTTGTTCATGGACAGGATCGAAATCCCTCATGGGGCCGGCGGCCCCGGAGTCAGCGGGCCTTCGGCTCGGGCTTCAGGGTCAGCAGCCAGTCGATGAAAGCCTGCAGGGCCGGGCTGCGCGGCGCGCCGGTCGGCGTCACGATGTGGTACGAGCGCTCCGATACGAGGCTGTGCGGTACGGGCTGGACGAGGGTGCCGTCCTGTAACTGGCGTTCGACCAGCACGTCGTAGACCAGCGCCATGCCTTGCGAACACTCTGCGGCCGTGATGAGCAGCGAGACTTCGCTGAACGAGACGCCGGACGGTTGCGTCTTCATGTCGATACCCTGGCCGGCGAACCAGTTTTTCCACGAAGCGAGGTTGTGGCGCAGCAGCGTGGCGCGCTCCATGTCCTCCAGTCGTCGCAGCCAGGGATGCGCCTTCTGGTAGGCCGGGCTGCACACGGCGACTTCCCGGAGCGGGATCAGTTCGATGGCGTCGAGGCCGTCCCAGCGCCCGTCGCCGCAGCGGATCGCGACATCGGCCTCGCCGGAACGCAGGTTGATGTTCTTGGAGGTGACGTTGATTTCCAGGTTGATGTCCGGATGCTTGCGGTGGAAGCCGGACAGGCGCTGGATCAGCCAGTTGGCGGCAACAGCCGGGGCGAGGCTGAGCTTGAGGCTGGGTTTGCCCTCGGTGGAAATCTTGGCCAGCCCGTCGCGCAGGCTGCCCAGCCCCTCGCGGACATAGGGCAGCAGTTCCTTGCCGGCCGGCGCCAGGCTGACCGAGTGGCCGATGCGGATGAGCAGCGAGGCGCCGACCAGCGATTCGAGCTGGCTGATGCGGTGGCTGACGGCGCTCTGGGTGATCGACAGTTCATCGGCGGCCTTGGAGAAACTGCCGTTGCGGGCGACCGACTCAAAGGCCATCAGGCCGGTGATCGGGGGAATGCGCAGGTTGTTGCTGCCGTATCCGTGCTTGTCCATGACTGTCATCCGTCGTCTGAAGGGGCGCTCGCGCGGCCATCGGTGTTGCCCCGGCGAGCGAAAACTCTACCATGCCGCCGGCCTCAGCTCCGGTTCGCCGCAATGCCCGGCCGGGCGCCGAAAACGACGGCGACGACGCCCGCCATGACCAGCGCGATTCCCGCCAGCGCGAAGCCGGTCGGGTGCTCGTCGAGAAAGACGATGCCGAGCACGGTTGAGAAGGGCGGCACCAGCGCCAGGAAGATGGCCGCTCGCGGCGCGCCCAGGCGGGCAACGGCAACGGTGTAGAAATAGAGGCCGAGCAGGGCCATGCCCATGCCTTGGGCCAGCGCCTGGACGAGCAGTTCGCGCAGGCCGGCATGGGGAATGCCGGATGTCGGCAGGGCCAGATGCACGGGAAGGAAGACGAGGGTCGAACCGACATTGACCAGCGCGGTGGCCTGCCACGGGCTCAGGCCGGAGCGGCGCTGGGTGACTGTGAATGTGGCGAATAGCAGTCCGGAGCACAGGAACATCAGGTCGCCGATCCAGGCGCCGGCGTGGCGGTTCAGGAACAGGGCGCTGCCGGCAATGAGCAGGACACCGGCGACGACGGTGGCGATGCCGCCAATCTGGCGTCGGGCCAGGCTTTCGCGAAAGACGATCCAGGAGATCAGGCTGACGAAGATGGGCATCATGACGATCATCAGCGTGGCGATATGGGTGACCGGCGCAAAGGTGAGGCCGGTCGAGGCGATCCACATGAAGGGCACGCCGGCACCGGCCAGCATGAGCAGGAGCGAGCGCTTTCGCGTTTGCCGGTAGCGCGGGAGGCTGACGAGAAATACCGGCCACAGGAAAAGCGCGGCGACCGAAAAGCGGATCAGCGTCACGTCGTGCGGCAGCAGCGAACCGGTTACCGCCGCCCGTGTCGCCACCGACCAGATCGCGGTGATGACGGCCATCGCCAGGCCGGCGGCAATGCCGACCAGGGCATCGTTGCGGGCGGCTGTTCGCAGGAAGGTCATCGGCATCAGCGCTCTCCGGACGGGACATGGCCGGCCAGCAGCCAGCCGGTGGCATTCGGGGCGCTCAGGCAGCGGCGGCCGCCTTGATCTGCTGGATGGACCGCCCCTTGTAGCCCCAGTCGGTGGTCGGCACACGGGTGAACACGACGTAGGGCGGCAGGACGTTCTTGCCGAGCAGGCTGGTCGTGCTTTCCTGGATCGCTTTCATGGCGGCCGCCATCTTGGCTTCGTCGACGGCATCCTCGGATACCCGGATATCGACGTAGCAACCGCTGCCTTCGATGGCGGCATCGAGCGGCTTGCCGGCGACCGACCAGGTGTCCGGGTCGTCCCACAGGATGCGAACGGCGATCAGGGCTTTGACCGCCCCCAGATCGCGTTCGATGATGCTGGCCATTTCCCGGTGCAGGGCGGCGATCCTGGCGGGTTCCGGCTTTTTTCCACAAAGGACTACGGTGGCGCTGGGCATGGTTTTACCTCATTCGTTAAGGGGTGATTCCCTGCGCCAACTCTAGTCGGCGGTCTCCGCCGCGGAATGACGATTTTTCATGCGCGCGATGAGCGGGGCTCATCGGGGCGCGGGCCTCATCGAAGCATGTGCCGCTTTCATTGACCGATGGCGAGGCATTCGTATAGTGCTTGGTGATCGACAAGGACGAATGGAGACAACATGCACAAACACGATCAGCTGTATATCGACGGCCGTTGGGTGAGCCCGGCGTCGCCCCGGCGCATCGCGGTGATCAACCCGTACACCGAGCAGCCCGTCGGGCATGTCCCGGATGCCGACAGTGCCGACGCGGACAGTGCGGTCGAGGCGGCGCGGCGCGCCTTTCCGGTGTGGTCGGCGACATCGGTCGACGAACGGGTTGCGCTGCTGAAACGCTGCCACGAAATCTTTGCCGCGAAGCGCGATGCTTTTACCGCTACCCTGGTGTCGGAAGTGGGCATGCCGGCCAAGCTCACCCGGCGCATCCAGGTCGGCCTGCCGATGCAGCAGTTCGACATTTTTGCCGATCTGTTGCCGACGGCCCTGGCGGAAAGGCAGATCGGCCATTCGCGGGTGCTGCGCGAGCCGATCGGCGTCGTTGCCTGCATCACGCCGTGGAATTACCCCTTGCACCAGATCGTCGCCAAGGTGGTGCCGGCGATCGCGGCGGGATGCACCGTGGTCCTCAAGCCTTCCGAAGTCGCGCCCCTGAACGCCTTCCTGCTCGCCGAGGTGTTCGACGAGGCCGGCTTGCCGCCCGGGGTTTTCAACCTGGTAACGGGTTACGGCGCATCCGTCGGCCAGCGGCTGGTGTCGCATCCGGATGTCGACATGGTTTCCTTCACCGGCTCGACGGCGGCGGGGCGCGCCATCGGCCAGGCGGCGAGCGCGACGATCAAGCGCGTCGCCCTTGAGCTCGGCGGCAAATCGGCCGCCGTCGTACTCGACGATGCGGACCTGCCGACGGCGGTACGGGCTACGGTGAGCTCCTGTTTCCTCAATTCCGGCCAGACCTGCACGGCGCTGACCCGCCTGGTCGTGCCGCACAGCCGTTACGAGGAGGTGGCCCGCCTGGCGGTCGAGGCGGCGGAACGGTTCACGCTCGGCGACCCGAACGACGACGCGACGCGGCTGGGCCCCCTGGTTTCGCGGGCGCAACAGGAGCGGGTGCATGCGCTGATCCGCCGGGGCATCACTTCAGGGGCCGATTTGCTGCTGGGCGGGGCGGAGGCGCCACTGCCGGCGCGCGGCTATTTCTGCCTGCCCACCGTTTTCGGGCGGGTGGCGCCGGGCAGCGTGCTCGATCAGGAGGAGATATTCGGGCCCGTGCTGTCGATACTCACCTATCCCGACGGCGACGATGCGGCGGCGCTGGCCATCGCCAACGGCACGATCTACGGTCTGGCCGGCGCGGTGTGGTCGCAGGATGCCGGGCGGGCGGCCCGCGTTGCCGGAAAGATGCGCGCCGGGCAGATCGATATCAACGGGGCGGCCTTCAATATCCGGGCGCCGTTCGGCGGTTTCCGGCAATCCGGAAACGGCCGCGAGATGGGTATTTATGGCATCGAGGAATTTACCGAACTGAAGGCGATCCAGATGCCGGCGAGCTGAAGCGCGGGGTGGCGCTGCAGGCGGCTTCAACTTCGCTCATGCCGCCTTGCGAATCTTTCATCACCACCCGCGACCAACTGCCTAAGCTGTTCATCGGCAACAACCCGAAAATCACTGTGTGGATGGAGGAAGACCGATGAACGGCAATTCAATCCTGCTGTACGAAAAGCGCGACAGCGTCGCCTATTTGACCCTGAACCGTCCGGAGGCGCTGAACGCGCTGAGTCTGGACGTCCTGACCCGCCTGTCGGCCCTGCTCGATGACATCAAGCGGGATGAAAGCGTCCGTGCGGTGATCGTCACCGGTGCCGGCGACAAGGCCTTCTCGGCCGGTGCCGACATCAAGTACCTGAGCCGCTCGACTCCGATGGCGGTGCGCGAGTTTTCCCGGCTTGCCGTCCTGGTGACCAACCAGATCG
>CAMKYP010000226.1 GCA_946477505.1 uncultured Dechloromonas sp.
TGGGCGCTTTGGCCGGAACGGAAGTTACAAACCTGTTATTCTATATCACTTCCCCTTCTCCTAGGCGGGTCTTCGGAGTTTTTTATGCCCTTGTTTCAGAACGCGGTCTTTTTGACGACCGTCGCCAACCTCCGCGATTTGCCTCAGGATGCTTTGCGCGAAGTTGCCTTCGCCGGTCGTTCCAATGCCGGAAAATCCTCTGCCATCAATACCCTGGCCGGACGTGTCCGGCTGGCGTATGTCAGCAAGACGCCGGGCCGTACGCAACACCTGAACTATTTCACCTTGGCCGAGGGCAAATATTTTGTCGACCTGCCGGGCTACGGCTTCGCCAAGGCGCCGGAGGCGATCCGCTCTCAGTGGGAGGGACTGATCGGGCCTTATCTGAGCAAGCGAGATCAACTGGTCGGACTGGTGGTCATCATGGATTCGCGCCGGCCATTCACCGAACTCGACGTCCGCCTGATCGACTGGTTCCGGCCCACCGGCCGGCCGATTCACATCATGCTGTCGAAGGCCGACAAGCTGAGCCGCCAGGAACAGACACAGGTACTGCGGTCGGTGAAGGCGGAGATCGCGACCTGGGGCGATGCCGAACTTTATTCGGTACAGTTGTTTTCCAGCCTGAAGAAGACGGGTGTCGAGGAAGCTGAGCGCGTCTTGGCCGGCTGGCTGGAGATTGAAATTAAGACCAAAGAAAACAAAGGGCCCCCGGATAAGGGGGGTCCGGGGGCCAAAATGCCCTAACGTAGTCAAGGCACCCGCTCAGGGAGGTGAAGCGGGAGACAGCGCGTGCCATCTGCGTACTCTGACGTGGGTCAACGCGATAAGTTCCATGGTGTCCGAAAATTTTATTATCTGAATTTCTAGAGGTTGCGATATGGCAGTGGTGACTGGTGGTTTCCCCGGAACCCGGATGCGCCGGATGCGGCGCGACGACTTCTCGCGTCGCCTGATGCGCGAATCGGTGCTGACGGCGAATGATTTCATCTACCCGGTTTTCGTGCTCGAAGGCGAAGGGCGGATCGAGAAGGTCGCCTCGATGCCCGGCGTCGAGCGCCAGTCCTTGGATGTATTGCTGAAAACGGCCGAGCGGGCTGTCAAGCTGGGGATTCCTGCGCTGGCGCTGTTTCCGGTGATCGATGCGTCCTTGAAATCCCTCGCTGCCGAGGAAGCCTACAACCCTTGCGGCCTGGTTCCGCGTGTGGTCCAGGCGCTGAAGCGCGAGTTTCCCGATCTCGGGGTGATTACCGATGTGGCACTCGACCCCTACACCAGCCATGGCCAGGACGGCCTGATCGACGAAAGCGGTTATGTCCTGAATGACCAGACTCTGGACGTGCTGGCCAAACAGGCGCTTTGCCACGCCCAGGCCGGTGCTGATGTGGTTGCGCCATCCGACATGATGGATGGCCGTATCGGCCGGATTCGTGCCGACCTGGAATCTGCAGGCCAGATATACACCCGCATTCTGGCCTACTCCGCCAAGTATGCATCGAGCTTCTATGGCCCCTTCCGTGATGCGGTCGGATCGGCTGGCAATCTCGGCAAGGGCAACAAGTACACCTACCAGATGGACCCCGCCAATACGGACGAGGCTCTGCGCGAAGTGGCGCTTGACCTTGAGGAGGGCGCCGACATGGTCATGGTCAAGCCGGGCATGCCCTATCTCGACATCGTGCGCCGCGTTAAGGACGAGTTCAAGGTGCCGACCTATGCCTATCAGGTGAGCGGCGAATATGCGATGCTCAAGGCGGCGGCCCAGAACGGCTGGCTGAACGAGGAGGCCTGCATGCTGGAAAGCCTGCTTGCCTTCAAGCGTGCCGGGGCAGACGGCATCCTGACCTATTTCGCGCTTGATGCAGCTGAGTGCCTGCGGCGCTGAGCGCTGTTTCGCGAGTTATTGGGGCGGCCGGGGCCGCCCCTTGTCTTTTCAGGCGCCCGGGGGGCCGGACTGCGACAGGCAGGCGAAATACAGCATTGGCCATTGTTGCGGCCACTGGGCCAGCGGCTCACGGCTGAAGCCGCTGCGGGCATACTGTTCCCAGCGACCGACGGCATAGCAGCGCAGCAGGTTGGCCAGGGCGCCAAAATCGGCGTCCGGCTTCAGGTTTTCCTGTGTGGCGGCGATGCGCAGCGCCTGTTTCAGCGCCGCTTCGATCTTGTCGAGTAGCGCGTTGATGCGAACCTGCAGGCGCTCGTTTTCGTTGACCAGCGCGTCACCAATCAGGACGCGGCTCATCCCGCGGTTTTTTTGCGCAAAACGGAGCAGCAGGCCGATGATCAGTTCAACCTGCTTGAGGCCTTCGCTTTCTTCCGAGGTGATCTGGTTGATGACGCCGAACAGGCTGGTCTCGATAAATTCTATGAGACCCTCGAACATCTGGGCTTTGCTGGCGAAGTGTCGGTAAAGGGCGGCTTCGGAGCATTCGAGCGCGGCTGCCAGGGCTGCCGTGGTGATCTTTTCCCCTTTGGGCTGCTCCAGCATTTCGGCTAGTGTCTGCAGGATTTTCAGGCGGCGTTCGCCTGGTTTTGTTGCCATGGTGTCCCTCTCCTCGCTTGTGCTTTTCCCGAAAATTATAGATGAGTACAGCGCCCGGGCAAATCGAGGATGCTGGTAATCTTCACGTCGACAAAAGGAGATTGGCGTAAGCCAGTACTTACCCACACGGTTTTCATACGCAGTTTCTTGGCCGTGATGAGGTTGGGCAGGCTGTCTTCGACCATGATGCAGTTGCGCGGGTCGAGCCGTTCGGCGCGAAGCAATGCGAGAAATCCGGCTCGCATGGGTTTGGGTTGGTAGCGAACGTTTTCGATGGCGTATACAGCATCAAAGCACGGCCGTAGGCCGGTGATGTCGAGGACTGATTCAGCGTACCGGCGCGGACCATTGGAAAAGACGATTTTTTGACCAGGTAGTCGGCGCAAGGCGTGGACCAGCGGTTTGTCGAAAACGAGCATGCGTTTCAGGTCGGGAAATTGATGGGTTTCGCGCAGAAAGTGATCCGGGTCGGTGCGGTGATGGCGTATCAATCCCAGCAGCGTCGCGCCATAACGAATCCAGTAATCCTGGCGGATGCGCGTCGCCTCGTGTTCGCCGACGCCGAGGTGGTGTTCGATGTATTCGCGCATTGACCGGTTGATGTGGGGAAAGATGTGCGCCGACGCGTTGTGCAGGGTGTTGTCGAGGTCAAAGATCCAAACTTTTCTTTTCATTGGGTGCGCTCGGTGTGCCATTGAAAAAGCCCGCTTGCGCGGGCTTAGAAGGCTATGCGGCGGGTCAGTGCGACTTGATCATCGTCCCGACGCCGTGGTCGGTCAATATTTCAAGAAGCAGCGCATGTTCGACGCGGCCGTCGATGATATGCACACCTTTGACACCGTTGCGGGCGGCGTCCAGCGCCGATCCGATCTTGGGCAGCATGCCGCCGGACAGGGTGCCGTCATCGACCATTTCGTCGATTTGCTTGGGGGTGATGCCGGTGATCAGGTTGCCCGCCTTGTCGAGTACGCCGGGCGTGTTGGTCAGCAGGACCAGTTTTTCGGCCTTGAGGACTTCGGCGATCTTGCCGGCAACGACGTCGGCGTTGATGTTGTAGGTTTCGCCTTCCTCGCCGACACCGATCGGGGCGATAACCGGGATGAAGGCGCCCTTGTCGAGGTGGTCGATCAGCGATGGGTCGATCTGGGTGATTTCGCCCACCTGGCCGACGTCGATCAAGTCGCCCGGGTTGTCCTTGTTTGCCAGCATCAGCTTCTTGGCACGGATGCAGTTGCCATCCTTGCCGGTTAGGCCGACGGCTTTGCCCCCGTGCTGGTTGATCAGGTTGACGATGTCCTTGTTAACCTGGCCGCCCAGAACCATTTCGACAACTTCCATGGTTTCGGCATCGGTGACGCGCATTCCCTGGATGAATTCGCCCTTCTTGCCGACACGACCGAGCAGGTTTTCGATTTGCGGGCCGCCACCGTGGACGACGACGATGTTGAATCCGATCAGTTCGAGGAGAACTACGTCACGGGCGAAGCAGTTCTTCAGGTGCTCATCGGTCATGGCATTGCCGCCGTATTTGACGACGATGGTCTTGCCGTGGAAGCGCTTGATATAGGGGAGGGCTTCGGCCAGGACGGCGGCCTTCATGCCGGGAGAGAGGTCTTCGATGCTCATGGCGTTCTCCAGATGGAATCGCCGCGGATTGTACAAAGAAAAAGGCCGGAGCGGTGTCCGGCCTTGGTTGTGCGGGAGCGTCCCGTCAGGTGATTGTCAGGCGTTTGCTGGGGCTGGCCGTGCGTTTGGGCAGGGTGAGTTCGAGCACGCCATCGTTGAATCTGGCGCTGGCCTTGGCATCGTCGAGATCCTGCTCCAACTGGAAGGAGCGCGAGACCTTGCCGAAGTAGCGTTCCGAGCGCAGCAGGCGGTCACCTTCCTTGGTTTCCCTTTCCTGCTTCACTTCAGCGCTGATCGAGACCAGATTGCCTTCGACGACGACATGGATATCTTCTTTCTTGACGCCGGGAAGCTCGGCATGAACCAGATAACTGTCACCCTGCTCCTGAACGTCCATCTTGATCGATGGCGTCTGGGCGGGGGCACGATTGAAATCGACGGGGCGCACGAAAAAACCGCGGAACAAGTCGTCGAACGGGTCGATACGGGTGATGTTGGCCATGGTTGTCTCCTGAGTGGGTCAAACTTTCCTGAACCTTATATAGGGGACATCGGGCGGGTTTCAAGTGCTTGGAGGGTACCGTGCCGCGAGGATCTGGATGGCGTCCCGATTGCTCCAGGAGAAGCAGAGTCGGGCCGCCTCACGCCACGGGAGCCATTGCCAGGCGCGGTGCTCGTCGGGGGCTGTGGTGACGGTGATCCGTGTCGGGACGCACAGGCTGAATACGTGTTCGACGTTCCGGGTGACGCCTGGTGCGTAGCGGTGGCGCCATTCCTCAAAAATCTCGTAGGTATTGCTCAGGGACCAGTCGCGGAAATCGTCGAGCGGGCGGAAGATGCCCGTTTCCTCGGCGACTTCGCGCTGTGCCGTGACGATCAGGGGCTCGTCGCCTTCGCGGCTGCCGGTAACCGATTGCCAGAATCCCAGGTGTGCGGCACGTTCCAGAAGCAGGACGTCGAGTTCCGACGTGTGGATGACGACGAGAACCGAGACTGGTTGCTTCGGGCTGTGGGTCATGCCTCGGGAAGGGGCGGGATACCCCGGGCCGGGGTGTCGAGCAGTATCCAGAATGGGGAGCCCGCTTCCTTGCGCACGTCCGCCGCAGCCCTGAAAACCTCGATCAGGGTGGAAAAGCTTTCGGGGTCGGTCGAGCGCAATTCCGCTACGCCGCGGATGACGAGCACGTGCCCCTTGGCCGGCTGCCAATCGCTATCGGTCAGGCAGTCGAAGAGCGCATCGAAATTGCCACCGTACCAGATCGGAAAGCCGAGGTCGGTGCCTAGTTGGCCGAGAGCTTTGTCCCTGTCGGCATGGGCTGAAATTTCTGCCTTCAGGATTCGCAGGCGTTCTTTGCCGGCGGCTGCTTCGGTCGCGATCAACCTGGCCGGCGGGAGAAAGTAGACGCCGGAGGAGTCGCTGGACTTGAAAGGATGCGTGCTCATGGAAGAAGGCTATTCCCTGATTCGCCGGAAGGTCCGGTAGTGGTCGTCCGTGTAGAAATATTCACCCCGCTCTCCGGCCACGATGCGGCGCGGCCCGCGGTCGCGACGCCACGGCGACTTGACCGTGTATTCGCGATAGTAACCGCGGGCCTGGGGAGGAAGCCGCTTCTCGAAATTGCCGAAGACGATGCCATCGCGTTCGTAGGGGAAAGGACCGCCTTCCTTGATCAGGGCTAGCGTTTCACGTGCTTCGCGAGGCAGTTCCGAGGTGGCAACCGAATCAGCGGTCGCGGCGTCGCGGTTGAAAGCAAAAGCGCTTCCAACCGCCAGCCAGAGGACGAGAAGGAAGCGCAGCCAGATCGGCATGGCGGAGGCTACTTAGCCCTGAGTGATTTCGACCTGGGTTTCCACCTTCTGACGCAGGCGGACATGCAGCTCGCGCAGTTGCTTCTCGTCGACCGCCGACGGCGCGTCGGTCAGCAGGCACTGGGCGCGCTGGGTCTTCGGGAAGGCGATCACGTCGCGGATCGACTCGGCACCGGTCATCATGGTGACGATGCGGTCGAGGCCGAAGGCTAGGCCGCCGTGCGGCGGGGCGCCGTACTTCAGCGCATCGAGCAGGAAGCCGAACTTGGCCTGCTGTTCTTCCGGGCCGATGTTCAGTGCGGCGAAGACTTTCTCCTGCACGTCGGCACGATGGATACGGACAGAGCCGCCACCCAATTCCCAGCCGTTCAGCGCCAGGTCGTAGGCCTTGGCCAGACACTTGCCCGGATCGGTGGCGAGGAACTCGAGGTGCTCGTCCTTCGGGCTGGTGAAGGGGTGGTGGCAGGCGGTCCAGCGCTTGGATTCGTCGTCGTATTCGAACATCGGGAAGTCGATGACCCACAGCGGAGCCCACTTGGCGCCGGTGACGA
>CAMKYP010000227.1 GCA_946477505.1 uncultured Dechloromonas sp.
TTCATCGGCAAAATCTGGCATAACTGGGTGACCAAGGCCGCCGGGGGACATTACCCGCAAGCCGCGGTCAAACTGGTTGATGTCGAAAAGACGGCGGGCATCCTGTTCCGCGCTTTCGGCGGCGACCCGGGGCTCAAGGTCGCGGCTGCGACGGCCGAGCAGCACGGTGCCCGCCGACGCTGGCTGGAGCGCCTCGCCGGCAGTAACGAAAAAATCGCCCAGGGCCGACGCGATGCCGAAACCTTGCGTCTACCGCCCGAAATTGCCGCCTTCCCGGAAAAGTCGCTGAACCGCGACCTCTACCTCTGGCTTTCGGCCATTGCCGCCTGCGATATCGCCCAGAACCAGCCGTGGTTCCTGCGCAACCAGATTGCCGCCCAAACCACGCTGCAACGCTACCCTGGACTGCGCCCACGCTACGAGCGGCTGGTCGAGGCTCATATCGCCGGCCGTATCCCGCCCGCCGACCTGCTGCCTGACGAGGCCGCGCAGGAAGAAGCCCTGCGCCAGGCACTGCGTACGCCGGGCAGCGTGGAAGGCCTGCCGCCGCTCAACTCGAAGAAATCCCGCCCACCGCAGCCGGTGCTGCTCTGGCTGATTGCTGCCGAGGAGCGCGTAGCCGGCCGGGTTGCCGACGCCAACGGGGAACTCCCGCCGGAAGGCAGTGGCAATACCGAAGCCACCAAGGAAGCGCACAAGGCCGAGCAAGTCGAGACCCCGGACAACAAGGCGCCCATGCTTGCCATGTTCCGCGCCGAAAGCCTGCCGACCTGGGCGGAATACGTGCGCGTCAATCGGGCCTTCGATGAGGATGAAGATCCGAATGCCAAGGATGCCGCCAAGGATCTCGATCAACTATCGCTGACCCGCGATGGACAGACCGCCAAATCGCGCGTCAAGTTCGACCTTGACCTGCCCTCGGCCGCCGAGGACGACACGCCAATCGGCCCGGGCATCGCCCTTCCGGAATGGGATTACCGCAAATCGCTGATGCAGGAGAAGCATTGCCTGATCCAGCCGATGATCGCCCACGATGCCGAACCCGCCGCCTTGCCGCAGGAACTGGCAGCGACGGCGAAGAAGCTGCGCGGCCAGTTTGCCGCCCTCGCCCCGCAACGGCGCTGGCTGAAGGGGCAACCCGACGGCCCGGAACTTGATGTCGATGCCTGCGTGCGCAACCATGCGGACCGTGCTTCGGGGCATACGCCGGAATCCGGCGGCTATCTCGCCCAAGCCCGGTGCGAACGCGACCTGGCCTGCCTGCTGCTGGCTGACCTGTCGATGTCCACCGATGCGCCGATCTCGGACAGTCACCGCATCGTCGACGTCATTCGCGATTCGCTGCTGCTGTTTTCCGAGGCGCTGACCGCCACCGGCGACCGCTTCGGCATCTACGGCTTTTCCTCGCTACGCCGCCAGAACATCCGCTTTCATCTGCTCAAGGACTTCGGCAAGCGCTACGACGCCGCGGCACGCGGTCGCATCCTGGCCATCAAACCCGGCTACTACACGCGAATGGGTGCCGCCATCCGCCAATCGGCCAATATTCTGGCCGAACAGCCGGCCAGCCGTCGCCTGCTGCTGATCATCACCGACGGCAAACCGAATGACCTCGATCTGTACGACTCACGCTACGGCATAGAAGACACCCGCCTGGCAGTCCACGAAGCGCGCGCCATGGGCCTGACGCCATTCTGCGTCACCATCGACCGCGAGGCCGGCGCCTACCTGCCCTACCTCTTCGGCCCGGCCGGATTCTGCGTCATTCGCAAACCCGAGGAACTGCCACGGCGACTCCCTTTGCTGTATGTCCAGCTGACTCGCCACTGAATCCATAGTCACTAAGAAGTATTGCCAAAGTATTAGCTCGGTGCCACCATCGACTGTCCTCCTTCAGGCAAGATTGATCATGCATGGAAATCACCCCATCAATATCGAAGCGCTACTGACCCACGTACCGCTGTTCAACAGCCTGGCTCCGGAAGAGATTTCGCGGATCGCCAGGAGCACGCGTGAAATCCACGCCAGCAAGGGCGACATTCTTTTTCACAAGGGCGATCCCTGCTCGGGCTTTCACCTGCTGGTCTATGGCCAGATCAAGCTGGCCTTCACGTCGCAGCAGGGCAGCGAAAAGGTCGTCGAAATCCTGACCCAGGGGCAAAGCTTCGGCGAAGCCATCATGTTCATGGACAAGCCCTACATCGTCTTCGCCCAGGCCCTGACCGACTCGTTGCTGCTGCACGTTTCCAAGGCGGCGGTGTATGAAGAGCTGCAGCGCGACCACAACCTCTGCCGCAAGATGCTGGCCGGCATGGCCATGCGCCTGCACCAGCTGATGACCGACGTCGAGTCGTATTCGCTGCACTCCGGCAAGCAGCGGATCATCGGCTATCTCCTCCGCGAGCTTCCCGAAGCGGACCACGACGGCATCAACGTCGCCGTCACCCTGCCGACCAACAAGGGAATCATTGCCTCTCGTCTCAACCTGACCCAGGAGCACTTCTCGCGCATCCTGCACGAACTGACCGAACTCGGCCTGATTGTCGTCGAGGGCCGGAAGATTCATATTCCGAGCGTGGTCAAGTTGCGCAAGCACGAGGGCTGAGTAGCGCCTTACCCGGACGCCGAATCGCGATCCCGGTTCAAAGCAAAAGGGGCAACCGAAGTTGCCCCTTTTTCATTGCTCAATGGCGAGAATCAGTCGGTAACCAACTTGTTGTTGGTCAGCAGCTGCTGGATGATCTGCTGATCCGTGCCGCTCAGGGCTACTCCCTGCAGCGTGATCTGCTGATCGACCTGGGCTGCGCTGTAGCCACTGGAGAACCCTCCGGTCGAACTGATCCGGACGATGGTATTCGCACCCGACGCCTCGAAATGCAGGTAGTTCGCCAGGTTGCCGACATTGGTGCCGCTGTGTAGTTCGCCGACCAACAGATCACGCAAATCCAGCTTGTCCCCTGCATTTTCGTTGAAGTCGGTGACCACGTCGGAAGCAGGCGCACCCGGCGTTCCCCGGTCTGCCAGCACCCAGGCAAAGGTATCGGCACCGGTACCGCCGGTCAGCGTATCGTTGCCCGCGCCTCCAATCAGCACATCGTTGCCGGCACCGCCACGCAGGGTATCGTTCCCGACCCCGCCATCCAGCACGTCGTTCCCGCCCGTACCCAGCGTTCCACCCAAACGATCGTCACCTGCCCCGCCCTTGATCAGATCGTTGCCCCAGGTACCGTCCAGCACTGTCGTATCGTTACCGGTGGTCCCCAAGATGTCGGTGTAGCCATTGACCTCGTCATACAACGTATCGGTAGACGAGAACTTCGGTCGAACCTCCAGATTGAGCGTCTGCGCTGCCGAAGTCGCCTGACTACCATTGGCGGTTTCAGTCGCAATGGCGGTCACACCAATACTCAGGGAACCTGTAACCGAATCGGCAAACCGCAATTGCGCACTCGCCAGTTCATTGGCACTGATCGTGATCACGCCGCCAACCGCAGCATAGGTCCCCGACCCGGTAACGATGGTAGCCCCCGACGGAACACCTGCAAAGGCAAGGCTGAGCGTCTCCGAACCATCCGTATCGACCAGCCCGGCGGTCACGTAATTCGCCAGCGCAACGGATGTAATGCCACCACCCGCGTTACCGGCACTCACTCCTTGGAAAGCAATCATCTTCAGATCATCAATAAATGCCCCACGGCCACTGGTATGGAACTGAGAGGCATCGGTCTTGATCATCACCGTGTGGTTTGCGCCATCGCCGGTAAAGCTGAAAGTCAAATTCTTCCAGTCGATCGATGACTGGGGGCTGGTGGCGGCATACTGCTGAACCAGAACGCCATCAACATAGATGCCAATGCGCGTGTAATCGACGCCAAAGCCCGGGCGGCCGGCGTAATCGAAGGACAACTCATAGACCGTACCGGCAACCGTACTGACCGAGCGGCTGATACCCAGCGTCTGAACCAGGGCTCCGTTGTTGTCGGCATTGTTGAGTTCCAGGAAATTATTGCCATTACCCGGGGCCGCGTGCACCGTATTGCTTCCGCCGTCCTGACGCTGCTGCGAATCGCGATCGGCCCAAACCTCGAAAACGTTGGTGCCGCCGGCAAACGAATCCGGGGTCGTAACCAGCGTCCAGCCCTCAAGCGTCGTCGATGCAACCGCCTCACTCGACGCATCGCCGTTCGCAACGGTTTCCCAACTGTTCTCAAAGACCAGCAGCGATGACGGCGCCTTGACTGTCAGCGTGGGCACATCCGCAACCGGTTGAATATTGACCTGCAGGGAGGTCGAGGCAGAGGACTGGGCGCCAGTAGCGGTTTCCGTGGCCGTGGCGGTTGCCGTCAGGGTAATCGAGCCACTGGCATGGGTTGGCGCCGTCAGTTGCAAGGCTGACAGATTCCAACTGCTGACATTGACACTGCTTGCCCCCGCGCTGCCGGTAAAGCTGTGGACACCATCCGTCAGGGTGTAGCCAGCCGGAACACCGCTGATTGTCGTCGAAAGGCTTTCCGATCCATCCAGATCGGTTCTCGCCGAACTGACGCTCAAGGGAACAGCCTGATCCTCGAGAACGGTCACCGTCGAAGTCGAGCTAACGGTTCGATTGAAAGCGATGGAATTGATCAGATAATCATCGTTAAGCCCCGGTGCCTTGAAACGCACCTCGTCGAACATTCCACCACCTGACGGCTGTAGCAAGATCGCCGGGTCGACCCCATCCGACCCACCCTGGTAATTATTGGAACCGATCAGTACACCATTCCTGTAAAACTCCACCAACGCCGTCTCAGCGGGAGCCTTCCAGGCAAACGAGACGTCGATTGACGACACAGCATTATCGAAGCGTACGACAATCGCCTCGCTGTTGTTTCCGCTGATCTCAACTGGATCGCCATCGCCAGAGCCGGATGGATTCCCCGACACTCCAAAGCCGGAAGGTGCACCGTTCATACTGATCGTTCCCGTCCCGCCCGCACTCAACGCGCTGACTTGGAAGCCGTTTGTAGTCGTTGAGATATTTCCTGCAGTAATCGACTGCACGACAAAACCGGTGCCGCTCATGCTGATGAGCGGCGTATCGACGACCGGAGCAATATTGACGCTGACGGTCCCCGTCGCACTCGCACCGCTGCTGTCCGTCGCCGAAATCTGGAAGCTTGCGTACGTGCTACGCTGATCCCCCAAACCTGCAGTCGGGAACATGCTGCCTCCCGACTCGTTGGCATCCGGAACGAAGCGGATATATCCCGCATCGACATCCGCCTTGCTGATCGCCTGCCCGGCACTCACAGAGGTCCATGTGGAAGTGCCCGCGTTGAAGCGCTGCAGCACACCATCCGTCGGCAGAACGGTAACAGTAACCGAGGTGATTGTCGGACTATCGATATCGCTGACCCCGAAATTGCTCCAATTCAGCAACAAGGCCGTGTCTTCGGTACCAGAAACAGTAGCGCCGCTCACAACCGGCGGGTCGTTGACCGCGCTCATGCTCAGGGTCAGCGTCGAGGTGTCGGTGCCGCCCTTGCCGTCCGAGACGGTGTAGGTGATGACCGGGATGGCGCCGGTGTAGTTGGCGACCGGGACGAAGCTGTAGCTGCCGTCGGCGTTGATGGTGATGCTGCCGACGTTGGCGATGGCGACGGCGCTACCGACGGCTTGCGTGCCGCTGATGCCGGCGATGGTGTAGCCGGTGATGCTCAGGGTGTCGCCATCAACGTCGCTGGCGTTGTTGAGCAGGTCGCCGGCCGCGCCGTTGGCGACCGTCAGCGTCGTGTCTTCGGTGACCGTGTTGGTTTCGTTGCCGTCGACCGGTGCATCGTTGACCGGGGTCATGCTCAGGGTCAGCGTCGAGGTGTCGGTACCGCCCTTGCCGTCCGAGACGGTGTAGGTGATGACCGGGATGGCGCCGGTGTAGTTGGCGACCGGGACGAAGCTGTAGCTGCCGTCGGCGTTGATGGTGATGCTGCCGACGTTGGCGATGGCGACGGCGCTACCGACGGCTTGCGTGCCGCTGATGCCGGCGATGGTGTAGCCGGTGATGCTCAGGGTGTCGCCATCAACGTCGCTGGCGTTGTTGAGCAGGTCGCCGGCCGCGCCGTTGGCGACCGTCAGCGTCGTGTCTTCGGTAACCGTGTTGGTTTCGTTGCCGTCAACCGGTGCGTCGTTTTTACCGTTGATGGTGATGGTCAGCGTCGCGGTCGTCGTGCTGCCGTCGCCGTCGGTCAGGGTGTAGGTGAAGCTGTCGGTCAGCGGCGTCGAGTTGTCGTTGAGCGCATTGACCGTCGGGTTGGCGTTGTTCAGCGTGTAGGTGTAGCTGCCGTCCGCGTTCAGCACCAGCGTGCCGTAGCCGTTGGCGCTGACGAAGGTCCCCGCCGTCACCGGCGTGGCGTTGCTGTCGGCACCGACCGCATCGTTCGGCAGGACGTTGCCGCTTACCGTGTTCGGGCTGCTGTCTTCGGTGATGGTGTTGACGTCGGCGACCGCCACCGGCTTCGAGTCGGTGATGGTGATG
>CAMKYP010000228.1 GCA_946477505.1 uncultured Dechloromonas sp.
AGCGCTTGACTTCGATACGTTCGCGATTCGGGGCGGGGAACAGCTTGTTGTTCGGTGTGACGTTGTCGATGTACTCGACGATGACGCGCGAATCAAAGAGGGCCGTGTCATCGTCCAACACCAGAACGGGAATCTTGCCCAGCGGGTTGTAGTCCGCCACCTTGTTGCCGGGTGTCCACGGCGACTCGACCACGAAATCGTATTCAATCTTTTTTTCGGCCAGCACGATACGCACTTTGCGCGTGTAGGGGCTGGTATGGGAGCCGATCAGCTTCATCGTGCGCTCTCTGGTTTGGGGGATTCGATTATAGCGTATGGGCAGTGCATGGCGGGAAAGGTAAAATTACCGGCTTACTGAAAAGGATGTGCATATGACCTTCGATCCCTTGACTGCCCTTTCCCCGCTCGACGGCCGCTACGCCGGCAAGGTTGATGCCCTGCGCGAGCATTTTTCCGAATTCGGCCTGATCCGCGCCCGCCTCAAGGTGGAGATCGAATGGCTCAAGGCGCTGTCCGCCGAGCCGCATTTCACCGAAATCGCCGCTTTCTCGCCGGCCACCGTGGCCGAACTGGATGCGCTGGTCGCCAATTTCGGGCCGGAGCAGGCTGCCGAGGTCAAGGCCATCGAAGCCACCACCAACCACGACGTCAAGGCGCTGGAATACTGGATCAAGGACAAGACCAAGGCCAACGCCGAAGTAGTCAAGGTCAGCGAGTTCATTCACTTCGCCTGCACTTCCGAAGACATCAACAACCTGTCGCACGCGCTGATGTGCCAGGGCGCCCGCCAGCAGGCCATGCTGCCGACGCTGGACAAGGTGATCGCCAAGCTGCGCGAGCTGGCCCACGCCTACGCCGACATCCCGATGATGAGCCGCACGCACGGCCAGCCGGCGACGCCGTCGACGATGGGCAAGGAAATGGCCAACGTCGCCTACCGCCTGCAGCGCGCCCGCGCCCGCATCGCCGCTGTCGAACTGCTCGGCAAGATCAACGGTGCGGTCGGCAACTACAACGCTCACCTCGCCGCCTACCCGGGCTACGACTGGGAAGGCTTCGCCAAGCGCTTCGTCGAATCGCTCGGCCTGACCTTCAACCCCTACACCATCCAGATCGAGCCGCACGATGCGCTGGCCGAGCTGTTCGACGCCTTCGCCCGCGCCAACAGCATCCTGGTCGATCTCGATCGCGACGTCTGGGGCTACATCTCCCTCGGTTTCTTCAAGCAGAAGGTCAAGGCTGGCGAAATCGGTTCGTCGACCATGCCGCACAAGGTCAACCCGATCGACTTCGAGAACTCCGAAGGCAACCTCGGCCTGGCCAACGCCGTCTTGAAGCACCTCGCCGAGAAGCTGCCGATCTCGCGCTGGCAGCGCGACCTGACCGACTCGACGGTGCTGCGCAACATGGGCGTCGGCCTCGGCTATACGCTGCTCGGCTACGACTCGCTGTTGAAGGGCCTGGGCAAGCTGGAAATCAACGCCGACCTGATGAAGGCCGACCTCGACGCCAACTGGGAACTGCTCGCCGAGCCGATCCAGACGGTCATGCGCCGCTATGCCGTGCCGAATGCCTACGAAAAGCTCAAGGAGCTGACCCGCGGCACCCGCGTCTCGCGCGAAGGCATGCAGGCTTTCGTCTCGACGCTGGAAATTCCGGAAGCCGCCAAGGCCGAACTGCTCAAGCTGACGCCGTGGGACTACACCGGCAAGGCGGCCGAACTGGCCAAGCGCATCTGAGTGGCCGTCACAAGATGGCCCTGACTTTGTTGCGCCTCCTTGTCGTACTGGTTCGCACTGCCTTCGTCCCCCAAGAGGATTTTCTTCGGGGCATCGGCGCGGCGCGTCAGGGGCACTGCACGCCATTTTGTGGCAGCTACTTATGAAGTGCAGCAAGTGCGGCCAGGAAGTGCCGGCGGACGCCATCTACTGTCCGCACTGCACTGGTGACCGGAAAACCACGGATCGGGAAGTGATCCGGGGCGGCATTCGGGGCGGGGCGATCGGCCTGTTCCTCGGCATGCTGCCGATGGCCTGGCTGCTCTTCCATTTCGGCGCCGAGCGCGGCATCAAGGCCATCGCCTTCACCGTGCCCATCGCCACTTTCACCACCGGGCTGATCATTGGCCTGGTCAAAGCCAAAAGGGACTGGAAATAAATGTCTTTTGCCGAAAATCTGAAGAAACTGCCGGGCATTTCGCATCTGGCGGCCATCAACCTGCTCGATGCCGACGGTAACGTGGCGGCCAGCATCGAAAACAAGGCTGGTAGCCAGGGTTCGCTGGCGGTCTACAATCACCTGGCGCAGACCTATGGCTCAATCAATGCCGAGGCGGCCAAGAAAGGCCTGGAAATTTTTGCCGAGCACACCGAGGACGAGCGTGCCAACCCGGGAAAACATCCGAACATTGCCCGCCTGCTGGCCATCGAGTCCGGCGCCCCGGCGTTGCGCGTCAAGCACGTATTCGCGGTGTGACCCCATCTCGGTGACATAGGTCACTGAAATGCAGCGTGCGGCTGTTAGAGTGTGGTTTCCTGGCCCGGTTGACAGCGTTTTGGAATAATTGTCGACTTGGCTGCGTATACATCGGTGTAGTCAACCCAACAACGGAGAATAACTCATGAAATCCAAGCTCTTGCTGTCTCTGCTGGCCCTTACACTGGCTGGTACCGCTGTTGCCCAGGTCAAACCCGAGGATGCGATCAAGTTCCGCCAGTCCGGCTATGGTTTCATGGCCTGGAACATGCAGCGCATCAAGATGAACGTTGAAGGCGGCAACTTCAACAAGGAAGAGGTCATCAAGGCGGCCAATGCCATCCAGGCCATTGCCAATTCCGGCATGGGCGCGCTCTATCTGCCGGGTACCGACAAGGGTACGGGTTGGGAGCCGACCCGTGCCAAGGCCAATATCTGGACGGACAAGGAGAAGCTGGGCAAGGCGGCCACGGAGTTCAACAAGGAAGCCAATGAAATGGCCAAGGTTGCGGCGAGCGGCGATGCGGCAGCGGTCGGTGTTCAGTTGGGCAAGTTGGGTGGCACCTGCAAGGGCTGTCACGACGATTTCAAGGCCAAGAAGTAAGGCCGCACGCTCCGATTTGCATGCAGGCGCCTTTGGGCGCCTGTTTCATTTAACGAGGAAGGGCAGGGCATGAGCAGCAAGCGGATTTTCTTGTGGGATCTACCGACGCGCCTGTTTCACTGGCTCCTCGTGGCGTCGGTGATCGCCGCCGTGGTGACCGGACAGGTGGGCGGCAATCTGATCGAGTGGCATGGAAAGATCGGCATCCTGATCGCCGGCTTGCTGGCGTTTCGCGTGGTCTGGGGCGTGGTCGGCTCGACCTACGCGCGTTTTGCCCATTTCTTTCCGACGCCCGGCAAGATCAGGGCTTATCTGGGCGGTCGATGGCGTGGCGAGGGGCACAACCCGCTCGGCGCACTGTCGGTTTTCGGTCTGATCGTTCTGCTGCTGGTGCAGGTCCTCAGCGGATTGCTGGCCAATGACGACATTGCGTTTACCGGTCCGCTTGCCGATCTGGTCAGTCGTGAACTCAGCAACCGCCTGACAGGCGTGCACCACCTGCTGTCGAATGTCTTGATCGGGCTTGTTGTACTGCACATCGTCGCCATCGCTTTCTATGGCCACGTCAAGAAACGCAACCTGATCAAGCCAATGATTACCGGATGGAAAGACGATGCGGATGGCGAATCCGCCCGCGGCGGCGGTTTCCTTGCGCTGCTCGTCGCGCTGGCGATTGCCTTGGCGGCGATCTACGGCGCCAGTGGTGCCTGGTTGCCGGAGGTGCCACCGCCGGCGGCCGGCGAAGTACCGACCTGGTAGCGGCAGAGACGCACCGGGGGCGTTGCACCTCAGTCACGCCGCTCTGTACTGTGCTGGAGCCAGTACAGCACGGTTTCGTAGAGTTTCACCGGGCTGATCGGTTTGGGCAGGTGGCTGTTCATGCCGGCATCGAGGCAGTCCTGACGGTCTTCGTCGAAGGCGTTGGCGGTTGTAGCCAGAATGGGCGTTGCGATGTTCAGCGATTGGCTGCGGATACATCGCGTGGCTTCGGTGCCGCTCATGCGCGGCATCTGCATGTCCATCAGGATCAGCGCATAGACATTTTGGCGCGATAGCTCAAGCGCTTCCTGCCCGTCATTGGCGGCATCGACTGCAAGGCCTGCGTGCTCCAGCAACTCGCGGGCAATTTCCTGGCTGACCGGTTCGTCGTCGGCAATCAGTACGCGTGCTCCTCCGAATCTTGCGCGAATGGTTTCTTCGGCGGCTGGCCCTGAAGCGTTCTGGGGGAGCGGGAGCGAGGGTTGATGCGGGTCGCTTAGCCTGACGGTGAACCAGAAGGTGCTTCCATGTCCAGGCTGGCTTCTTACCCCGATACTACCTCCCATCAACTCCACCAAGTGTTTGCAGATGGTGAGGCCCAGACCGGTTCCGCCATGGTGTCTGCTGGTCGAGCTGTCGGCTTGTTCGAACGCCAGAAACAGCCGCTCCTGATCTTCCGGCTGGATGCCGATCCCGGTGTCCTCCACTTCGAAGCGCACGATCAGGTCGTCGCCTTCGGTATTGACGACCTCCGCTCGCACGGCTGCATGGCCATGCAGCGTGAATTTCATGGCGTTGCCGAGCAGGTTGATCAATACCTGCCCCAGTCGCAGCGGGTCACCCGTCAGCACCCGGTTGAGAAGTTCCGGCGTAATCGCGATCCGGACATCAATCCCGCGACGGCCGTCGGCTCGCAGAAGCAAGCTGTTCTGGACGTTGCTGATGACGCCCGAGAGGGTGAATGGAACCGACTCCAGCGACATCCGATTGGCTTCGATCTTGGAAATGTCGAGTATGTCGTTGATGATCGCGAGCAAATGGTTGGACGAACTGAGGATTTTTCCAATCTGGTCGCATGTTTTCGGATCAGCGCTGCGTTTCATCAGTAGCGACGCCATGCCGATGATGCCGCTGAGCGGTGTGCGCAGTTCGTGACTCATGTTGGCCAGAAAAGTGCTCTTGGCGCGGTTGGCTCGTTCGGCTTCCTCGACGGCGCGACGCAGCATCGCTTCGTCCTGGAGGCGACGATTACTGCTTTCCAGTTCCAGGGTGCGTTGGCGCAAGGCTTCGCTCAAGGCTTGGGTATCGGCGAGCGTATTGCGATTGGTCTTGAGTTGCAGCAGCAGGTCGCCGAGCGGGTTGTGGGCCGGGATCGCATGGAGTGGAATTCCCAGGTTCGCCAATTCGTCCGGGTCGATAACCCAGGGCCAGCCGAGGAAAAACAGCTGGCGTGATGCAGTGCAGGCAAACCATTCGCCCCGGAATACCAACGCCGGCTCCCGGGTCTGGCGCATCGCTGCCGGGCGCCGGTGTTGCATCACGAGTTGCTCGAAGTCGATGAACTCGCCGCTCTTGCCGATGGGCTGGAAGGCGTCGGCCAGCGAATCACCGATTCGCAGCGCCGGATAGGCCTTGTGCATCAGCGGACCCGTTTGCACAATGCGTAGGCGATCGTCCAACTCAAGCAAAAAGGGAAACAGTTCGCCTAGCGGTAACGGGGTGCCCCGTTCCATGTCCATGTCAGGCGATCCTGATATCGAAAATGTCATGGTCGGCGCCGCTGGCCCGGTCTTCGGTTTGGCGGATCGCCAGGGCTTTGCCGAAACGCTCGCCCAGCCCTTCGATCAGACCGATCACCATGGAGGCCAGGCCCGGACGCTCCGAAAAATAGTGCAGCGTCAGGCCGTCGTCGCGGACATCGGTGCAACGAAAGGAAGGTGGCTTGAGTGCCGGGTACATCAGGCCGACCCGGAGGTGCAGATGGTCGAGATTGATCAGGACTTCCTGCAGCGAACTCCCTGCTCCGTCGAACAGCGAGCCATATCCTTCCTGGCCGGTGAATAGTACCCAATGGCGACCGAAGTTCCTAAGCAGGGCGGCAGGTTCGATGTTGAGCAACTCGCATGCCGCACCGACGAGGCGATAGGTGATTTCGTCCGGATAGGATTCCATGCAGACGAAGAGTTCAACATCAACCCCGGCCATGTTCTTGATCGATTGCCAGCTTGCATCACCATGGTGAGTACAAATGAATTCCTGCAATGCGCGATTGACGAGTCCGTACACGACGCTTGCCTCGATTGCTTGGGGTGCCGCAATTGTGACAGTTGCGGCATGTTTTGTGGAGATACCTTGATGCGGGTGGCGACTTGGCAGCAAAAAGGGGAACCCGTGGGTTCCCCTTGGGCGGCATAGGCGGCTTTTAGACGACAGCGCCTTCTTCGTTGGCGCCTTCGACAACCTTCTTTTGCTTGATGAACTGCTCGCGCGAAACACCCAGCCACATGACCAGCGGGCTGGCAACCAGCACCGACGAGTAGATGCCGAAGCAGATGCCGATGGTCAGGGCCAGCGCGAAGTAGTAAAGCGTCTCACCGCCGAAGATCAGCATCGACAGCACCATCAACTGGGTGCTGCCGTGGGTGATGATGGTTCGGCTGATCGTGCTGGTGA
>CAMKYP010000229.1 GCA_946477505.1 uncultured Dechloromonas sp.
TGATGTCGCGCCGTGGCGTGACGCCGGCCATCGCCAAGGAAGCGATGCGTCGCAAGCCGACGGTCATCGGCGCCATGCTGCTCAAGCTCGGCTACGCCGACGGCATGATCTGCGGCACGACTGGCCAGTACAGCCACCACCTCGGCGTGATCAGTCAAATCATCGGCAAACGCAATGGCGTCAATACCATGGCAGCCATGAACTACCTGATGCTGCCGGGACGTTCGCTGTTCATTTGCGATACCCACGTCAACGAAAATCCGAACGCTCAGGAAATCGCCGAAATGACCCTGCTGGCGGCGGAACAGGTCAAGCGCTTCGGCAGCCAGCCGAAGGTGGCCCTGCTTTCCCACTCCAACTTCGGTTCGTCGACCTCGGAGTCGGCCCGCAAGATGGGCGTTGCGGCCGGTCTGATCAGTGCCATGTCGGCGGGCGAGCTGGAAGTCGACGGCGAAATGCATGGCGACTCCGCGTTGAGCGAAGCCATTCGTCGCGAGGCCAATCCGGATTCTCCGCTCAAGGGCGAAGCCAATCTGTTGATCATGCCGAACATCGACGCGGCCAACATCTCCTACAACCTGATCAAGATGACCGGCGGCGAAGGCGTGACCATCGGTCCCATCCTGCTAGGCGTTGAAAAACCGGTACATGTCCTGACCTCGACGACAACGGTGCGTCGCCTGGTCAACATGACCGCATTGGCGGTCGTCGAATCGACCGAGCGCTGATTTCGCTGTCGGTACACAAAAAAGCCGCCGGGCAGCTGCCCGGCGGCTTTTTTCATTGTGCGGTGGCGCTACTCAGTCGGCCAGGGCGTTCAGCAGCTTGCCGTGTATGCCGCCAAATCCTCCGTTGCTCATGACCAAGATGTGGTCGCCGGGTTGTGCGGCCAGGCAGACCTGGTCGACCAGGCGGTCGATATCGTCCTCGACGATGGCCTGCCTTCCCATTGGGGCCAGCGCTTCGCGAGCATCCCAGCCCAGGTTGGCGCCATAGCAGAAGGTGGCGTCGGCTTCGTTCAGGCTATCCGGGAGCTGCGATTTCATCGTGCCCAGCTTCATCGTGTTCGAACGCGGCTCGAGCACGGCAAGAATGCGGCCGCGCCCGATCTTGCGGCGCAGGCCGGCAACGGTGGTGGCAATGGCGGTCGGATGGTGGGCGAAATCGTCGTAAACCGTGATACCCCGTACGACGCCCCTGACCTCCATGCGTCGTTTGACGTTCTCGAAGCGCGACAAGGCATCCAGGCCTTGTGCCGGCGTTACGCCGACGTGGCGGGCAGCCAGCAGGGCGGCGCAGGCGTTGGCACGATTGTGGTCGCCCGACAGCTCCCAGCGCGAGCGGCCGATCAGGCCGTCCGGGCCATGCAAGACCAGCTCGCCGCGCGCATCGTCGCCGCTCACACGGTACCCGTTCGGATCGTTGAAACGTTCGACCGGCGTCCAGCAGCCGCGTTGCAGTACGCGCTCCAGGCTGGCTTCGGCAGCGTTCGAGACGATCAGTCCGGACTGGGGAAGAGTGCGGACAAGGTGGTGGAACTGTGTCTCGATAGCGGCAAGATCGCTGAAAATGTCGGCGTGATCGAACTCCAGATTGTTGAGGACGGCCGTCCGCGGGCGGTAATGAACGAATTTCGATCGCTTGTCGCAGAAAGCCGTGTCGTATTCGTCGGCCTCAATGACAAAGAACGGCGTGCCGCCGAGGCGGGCCGAGACACCGAAATTGAGCGGTACGCCACCGATCAGGAAACCCGGTTCCATGTTGGCGTCTTCGAGTATCCAGGCCAGCATCGAGCTGGTGGTCGTCTTGCCGTGCGTGCCGGCGACGCCGAGCACCCAGCGGCCCTGTAGCACGTTCTCGGCCAGCCATTGCGGACCGGAAACATAGGGCAAGCCCTTGTCGAGAATGGCCTCGAGCAGCGGGTTGCCGCGCGATACGGCGTTGCCGATGACGAAGATATCCGGCTTGAGGGCCAGTTGGTCCGCAGCGAACCCCTCGATCAGCTCGATGCCGGCGTCCCGCAGCAGGTCGCTCATCGGCGGATAGACGTTGGCGTCGCAGCCAGTGACCTTGTGTCCGGAGTCGACGGCCAGTTGCGCGATGCCGCCCATGAAAGTGCCGCAGATACCCAGAATATGAATGTGCATGTCACAGAGACCCGTTAGAATGGGGGCGATTTTACCTTGATCGAGTCCCCATGACCCGTCATGAACGGCAACGCCCGAGTCACGCTACCCGGGCCAGTATCGCCAGTGCCGCAGCCCGCCTGATGGCTGAGGATGGCATTACCGACTTTCATCTCGCCAAGAAAAAGGCTGCCCGCCAGCTGGGGCTGCCCGAGCATACGCGGTTCCCCGATAACGCCGAAGTCGAGGCCGAGCTACGCGCCTATCTCAGCCTTTATCAGGGTGACGGGCATGCCGCGATGCTAAAGGCGATGCGCCAATCGGCGCTCGAGTTGCTCGAACTGCTGGCCCCGTTCAATCCCTATCTGGCCGGCTCCGTTCTCGAAGGGACGGCCGGCGAACATTCGCGCATCGATATCCTGCTGTTTGCCGACAGCGCAAAGGAAGTCGAGATCTTCCTGCTCAATCGTGGTGTCGATGTCGATCATGTCGAGCCGCGAAATGAGCGCGTCGAAGCCGTTCTGGTGATGGAAACGGACACAGTCGACGCCAATCTTGTTATTATGCCGCCGCATCTTGAGCGGGTGAGCTTGAAGTATCGCGATGGAAGGTCGCGCGAGCGCATTCGCGCCGATGCCCTCAGGGTCTTGATTTCCGAGTAAACTGGACAAAATGCTGCGATTTGCGGCAAACTTGCTGCCATGACGAAGCGAAAAGCATCTTCCAAGTCAGCTGACAAGATTCGCATCCTGGTCATTCACGGACCCAATCTGAACCTGCTGGGTACCCGCGAGCCAGAGCATTACGGTCGTGTCACCCTCTCCGACATCAACATGGCGCTTGCCCGGATGGCCGAGGGGGCAAGTGTCGATCTGGAAACATTTCAAAGCAACCATGAAGGTGCGTTGATCGAACGCATTCATGCCGCCCGTGAACAGGGCGTGCGGGCGATCATCATCAATCCGGCGGCCTACACGCACACCAGCGTGGCGCTGCGCGACGCACTTGCCGCCGTTGCCATTCCCTTTGTCGAAGTGCATTTGTCCAACGTGCATGCCCGCGAGCCTTTCCGGCATCACTCGTATTTTTCCGACCTGGCCATCGGCGTCATTTGCGGCCTGGGTCATGAGGGCTACCTGCTCGCCCTCGAATACCTGCTCAACAAGCTTCATATCGAATAGCCTGGCTTCGGCCGGCTGCATTTTTGCGTTCTGTGAACGCAACAAAAGGAGTACTTCATGGATCTGCGCAAACTCAAAAAACTCATCGACCTCGTTCAGGAATCCGGCATCTCGGAACTGGAAGTGACCGAAGGCGAAGAGAAAGTGCGTATCGCCAAGCATTACGGCGCCGTTGCCGCCGCCCCGGTACAGCAATACATGATGCCGGCCGCCATGCCGGTTGCCGGTTCGGCGCCTGCCGCCTCGGCAGTCAATCTGGACGATGAAGACGAACTGCCGGAAGGCCACGTCGTCAAGTCGCCGATGGTCGGCACCTTCTACCGTTCCCCGTCGCCGGGCGCCGATGCGTTCGTGCAGGTCGGCCAGACCGTCAAGCAGGGCGAAACCCTGTGCATCATCGAGGCCATGAAGCTGCTCAACGAAATCGAAGCCGATGCTTCCGGCGTCATCAAGGCCATCCTCGTCGATAATGGCGAACCGGTCGAGTTCGGCGAACCGCTGTTCGTGATCGGCTGAGATAGCCATCATGTTCGAGAAAGTTCTTATCGCCAACCGGGGGGAGATTGCCCTCCGCATCCAGCGCGCTTGCCGCGAGCTGGGTATCAAGACCGTCGTCGTGCATTCCGAGGCTGACCGCGAAGCCAAGTACGTCAAGCTGGCCGACGAATCGGTCTGTATCGGTCCGGCCGCCTCGTCACTGAGCTACCTGAACGTGCCGGCGATCATTTCGGCGGCCGAAGTGACTGACGCCCAGGCCATCCACCCGGGCTACGGCTTCCTGTCCGAAAACGCCGATTTTGCCGAGCGTGTCGAAACCTCAGGTTTCGTCTTCATCGGACCGAAAGCGGAAACCATCCGCCTGATGGGCGACAAGGTGTCGGCCAAAGACGCCATGAAGGCGGCCGGCGTGCCCTGCGTGCCAGGCTCCGACGGTGCCTTGCCGGAAGATCCCAAGGAAATCGTCAAGATTGCCCGTGCCGTCGGCTACCCGGTGATCATCAAGGCCGCCGGTGGTGGTGGCGGTCGCGGCATGCGCGTCGTGCATACCGAAGCGGCGCTGGTCAATGCCGTTCAGTTGACCCGTCAGGAAGCCAACAGCTTCTTCGGTAACCCGGCTGTGTACATGGAAAAGTACCTGGAAAATCCGCGTCACGTGGAAATCCAGGTGCTGGCTGACGAATTCAAGAACGCCATCTACCTAGGCGAGCGCGATTGCTCCATGCAGCGCCGCCACCAGAAGGTGATCGAGGAAGCGCCGGCGCCGCATATCCCGGCCCGCCTGATTACCCGCATCGGCGAGCGTTGTGCCGAGGCCTGTCGCAAGATCGGCTACCGCGGTGCCGGTACTTTCGAGTTCCTGTACGAGAACGGCGAGTTCTACTTCATTGAAATGAACACCCGTGTTCAGGTCGAGCACCCGGTGACCGAAATGATCACCGGTGTCGATATCGTGCAGGAGCAGATTCGCGTCGCGGCCGGCGAAAAGCTGCGCTACAAGCAGAAGGACATCGCGTTCCGTGGTCACGCCATCGAATGCCGCATCAACGCCGAAGATCCCTTCACGTTCGTGCCGTCTCCCGGCAATATCGAGTTCTATCATCCGCCGGGCGGTCCGGGTATCCGCGTCGATTCGCACATCTATCAGGGCTACCGCGTCCCGCCGCACTATGATTCGATGGTCGCCAAGGTGATTTCCTACGGCGATACCCGTGAGCAGGCCATCCGCCGTATGCGCATCGCGTTGTCCGAGATGAGCATCCAGGGCATCAAGACCAACATTCCGCTGCACCAGGAGCTGATGCTCGATGCCCGCTTCGTCGAGGGCGGCACCAGCATCCACTATCTGGAGCACAAGCTGGCGGATAAGAGCGAGGTCAAGGCGTAAGCGATGTCCTGGCAAAATGTCAGCTTCCTGACCGACGCATCGCACGCCGAGCCGATGTGCGACGCCTTGCTCGAGGCGGGCGCCTTGTCAGCCAGCATCGAGGATGCGGATGCCGGCACGCCGGACGAACAACCGCAGTTCGGCGAGCCCGGTTCGGTCAATACGCCGGGCTGGGCGCATTCCAAGGTCGTGGTTCTGCTTGAGCCGGATGCCGATGTGGCGACTATACTTGGCGAGGCAGCCAGCGCGATTGGTCTGGCGGAAGTTCCGGCTTTTTCCGTCGAACCGGTCGCCGAGCAGAACTGGGTGCAGCTGACCCAATCGCAGTTTGATCCGATCCGGGTCTCGGAACGGTTGTGGATCGTTCCCTCCTGGCATGAGTCGCCCGATCCGGCGGCGATCAACTTGATTCTCGATCCTGGGATGGCGTTCGGGACCGGCTCGCATCCGACGACACGACTCTGCCTCGAGTGGCTCGAGCGCAATGTATCGGCGGGCAATACCGTGCTCGACTACGGCTGCGGCTCCGGAATTCTGGCCATTGCGGCGGCGCGCCTCGGTGCCGGGCATGTCGCCGGTGTCGATATCGACCCGCAGGCCGTCGATGCGGCCAAGGCCAATGCCGAACGCAATGGTGTCACTGCCCTTTTCGTCGATTCGGCCGCTCCGGTGGCCGGCGAGTACGATGTGGTCGTCGCCAACATCCTCTCCAATCCCTTGCGCGTGCTGGCGCCGGCGATCTGCGCCCATGTCCGCTCTGGCGGGCGGCTGGCGTTGTCGGGCATTCTTCGTGAGCAGGCGGACGAAATCGTGGCCATCTACGCGCAGTGGATTCCGCTGCAGGTGGCCGATGTACGCGAGGATTGGGTATGTCTGGCGGGAACCAAGCCCTGATGCGCACACGCTGTCCGGAGTGTGGCACGGTCTTCCGCGTCACCTCCGAGCAGTTGCGGCGCAAGGCCGGCAAGGTGCGTTGCGGGCATTGCCAGGCAGTATTCAATGCCTTCGATCAGTGGCAATCCGATTCCGATGACGAATCCCTGACGTCTTCGCCGGCCGAATTCCCTCCCCAGTCTTTGCCCTCTGAAGTCGCTGCCGAAACAGTGGCTGAGACGATGGCCCTTGTTTCCGGAACGCCTACCGAAACCAGTCCGATGCTGCAAGCGGAGTCCCTCCCCAAGACTGAGCCGGCGGCCTTCGATCCGGCGGCAACGGTTGTGGCAGGCCCCGGCTGGGCGTGGAACGAATCCATTGAGCCTTTGGCCATGCCAGCCGAACCGTCCCTCCATCCGG
>CAMKYP010000230.1 GCA_946477505.1 uncultured Dechloromonas sp.
ATTTTCACCCTGCACGCCGACCACGAGCAGAACGCTTCCACCTCGACCGTCCGTCTGGCCGGCTCTTCCGGCGCCAACCCGTTCGCCTGTATCGCTGCCGGTATCGCCTGTCTGTGGGGGCCGGCACACGGTGGTGCAAACGAAGCCTGCTTGCAGATGCTGGAAGAGATCGGTGATGTTTCCCGTGTCGGCGAGTACATCAACCGTGCGAAGGACAAGAACGATTCCTTCAAGCTGATGGGCTTCGGTCACCGTGTCTACAAGAACTTCGACCCGCGTGCCAAGCTAATGCGCAAGGTTTGCAACGAAGTCCTGACCGAACTCGGCCTGGAAAACGATCGCCTGTTCAAGCTGGCCATGGAACTGGAAAAGATCGCCCTGGAAGATCCATACTTCGTCGAGAAGAAGCTCTACCCGAACGTCGACTTCTACTCTGGCATCGTCCAGAAGGCCATCGGCATCCCGACCGAGATGTTCACCTGCATCTTCGCGCTGGCTCGTACCGTCGGCTGGATGACGCAGTGGGAAGAAATGTTGACCGATCCGGAATACAAGATCGGCCGTCCGCGTCAGCTGTACATCGGCGCCGCCAAGCGCGACGTGGTACCGCTCGCCCAACGCGGCTAACGAAAAAAAGGGGCGGCCTCTTGGCCGCCCTTTTTTTACCTGCGGAGATTTGTAGCGCCGCACGCAAGCAGCTACGAAAGAAAAATGACCCTAGTGGGGATGCCTATGACTACGATGAACCAACTGTTCGACAGCACGATGTTCTTCGGCGGCAATGCGCCGTTCGTGGAAGAGCTGTACGAAAACTATCTGAATGACCCGACCTCGGTTCCGGCCGAGTGGCGCGATTATTTCGATCGTCTGGCCCAGATGCCGGGCTACGTTGCCCGCGATGTCGCCCATGCGCCGGTGATTGCTGCCTTTGCCGAACTGGCGAAGGATGGCGGTTTCCGCCAGGCGGCACCGGCTTCGGCCTCGACCGAGCACAAAAAGCAGTCTGCCGTCGGCCAACTCGTGACCGCCTACCGTTCGCTCGGTACGCGTTGGGCCGATCTCGATCCGCTCAAGCGTCTGCCCCGTCCGAAGATCGACGAACTCGAGCCGGCTTTCTACGGCTTCACCGACGCCGACCTGAACCAGACCTTCAGCGTTGGCTCCCTGAAGGGCCTGCCGGAAAACGCCAAGCTGGGCGATATTCTGGAAACCCTGAAGCAAACGTACTGCGGCACCATCGGTGTCGAGTATATGTACATGACGGACTACAACGAGAAGCGTTGGTTGCAGGAACGCCTGGAGGGTATCCGTTCGCGTCCCTCCTACAATGCCGAGCAGAAAAAGCGCATCCTGGAGCGCCTGACGGCTGCTGAAACGCTGGAGCGCTATCTGCACACCAAGTATGTCGGCCAGAAGCGCTTCTCGCTGGAAGGCGGCGAATCGCTGATCGTCTCCATGGACGAAGCCATCCGCATCGGCGGTACTCTCGGTGTCGATGAAGTCGTGGTCGGCATGGCCCACCGCGGCCGCTTGAACGTCCTGGTCAACACGCTGGGCAAGGCCCCGTCGATGCTCTTCGCCGAATTCGAAGGCAAGAAGAAGAGCGATCTGTCGGCTGGCGACGTCAAGTACCACATGGGCTTCTCGTCCGACGTCTCCACCCCGGGAGGCGCCTGCCACCTGACGCTGGCTTTCAACCCGTCGCACCTCGAAATCGTCAACCCGGTGGTCGCCGGCTCCGTCTACGCCCGCCAGGTTCGTCGCGGCGAAGGCAGCAAGTCCAAGGTCATGCCGATCCTGGTGCACGGCGATGCCGCCGTTGCCGGTCAGGGCGTCAACCAGGAAATGCTCAACTTCGCGCAGACCCGTGGTTATGGCGTCGGCGGTGTGCTGCACATCGTGGTCAACAACCAGGTTGGCTTCACCACGTCCGACCCGCGCGACTATCGTTCCGGCCACTACTGCACCGACATCTTCAAGATGGTCGATGCGCCGATCTTCCACGTCAATGGCGACGATCCGGAAGCGGTTGCCCTGGTCACCCAGCTGGCCGTCGAATACCGTCAGACCTTCGGCAAGGATGTCGTCATCGACATCATCTGCTACCGCAAGCTCGGCCACAACGAGCAGGACGAGCCGATGGTTACCCAGCCGCTGATGTACAAGATCATTGCCAAGCACCCGGGTACCCGCAAGCTGTACGGCGATAAGCTGATCGCCGAAGGCACCCTGCCGGCCGAAGGTCCGGATGCGATGATCGCTGAGTATCGCGCTCACCTCGACAAGGGCGAGTTGCTGTACAACCCGGTGCTGGCCGGCTACAAGCACCCGAATACCATCGACTGGACCCCGTTCCTGACCAAGAACTACATCGAGACCTGCGACACGACGGTGCCGATGAAGGAACTGAAGCGTCTTGCCAAGGGCTTGAGCACCATTCCCGAAGGCTTCACGCTGCATTCGCGCGTCAAGAAGATCGTTGAAGATCGCGCCGCCATGGGCGAGGGCAAGCTGCCGGTCGATTGGGGCATGGCCGAGAACC
The DNA here is from genome assembly GCA_946477505.1 of uncultured Dechloromonas sp. Lineage (GTDB taxonomy): Bacteria > Pseudomonadota > Gammaproteobacteria > Burkholderiales > Rhodocyclaceae > Azonexus. The sequence continues at coordinate 2,543 of CAMKYP010000230.1, forward strand.
TTGCCTACGCCTCGCTGCTGGTTTCCGGCTACGGCGTGCGCATCTCCGGTGAAGACGTCGGCCGCGGTACCTTCTTCCACCGCCACGCCGCTTTCCACGACCAGAACCGCACGAGCTGGGATACCGGTACCTATCATCCGCTGAAGAACCTGCAAGAAAAGCAGGCCGGCTTCCAGTGCTACGACTCGGTTCTTTCCGAAGAAGCCGTGCTTGCCTTCGATTATGGCTACGCTTCGGCCAACCCGCACGAACTGGTGATCTGGGAAGGGCAGTTCGGCGACTTCGCCAACGGCGCCCAGGTTGTCATCGACCAGTTCATTGCCTCCGGCGAGGCCAAGTGGGGCCGTGCCTGCGGTCTGGTCATGCTGCTGCCGCACGGCTACGAAGGCCAGGGGCCGGAGCACTCCTCCGCCCGTCCGGAACGCTTCATGCAACTGTGTGCCGAGATGAACATGGAAGTCTGCGTGCCGACCTCGGCTGCCCAGGTCTTCCACATGCTGCGCCGCCAGGCCGTCCGCATGCAGCGCAAGCCGCTGATCGTCATGTCGCCGAAGTCGCTGCTGCGTCACAAGGATGCCAGCTCTTCCCTGGAAGAACTGGCCAATGGCGAATTCAAGCGGGTCATCGGTGAAGTCGACGATCTGGACCCGAAGAAGGTCAAGCGCGTCATCCTCTGCTCGGGCAAGGTCTATTACGACCTGGTCAACGCCCGTCGCGAAAAGGGTATCAAGGACATCGCCATCGTCCGTCTGGAACAGCTCTATCCGTTCCCGAAAGATTCCCTGCAAGCCGAGCTCGCCAAGTATCCGAAGGCTACCGAGATCGTCTGGGCGCAGGAAGAACCGCGCAACCAGGGTGCCTGGTACTGGATCGCCTCGCGTCACCACCTCGACACCCAGCTGGGCGCCAAGCAGAAGATGCTGCTGGTGTCGCGTCCGGCCTCTTCGTCGCCGGCGGTGGGTTACCTGGCCAAGCACAACGAGCAACAAAAGGCTTTGATCGAGTCCGCGCTGGGCAAGATCGAGTACTAAAACTACAGCAGAGTGGAGTCATACATGAGCATTATCGAAGTTCAAGTTCCCCAGTTGTCCGAGTCCGTCGCCGAAGGCACGCTGGCTTCCTGGAAGAAGAAAATCGGCGAAGCTGTTGCGCGCGATGAAATCCTGATCGATATCGAGACCGACAAGGTTGTGCTGGAAGTCCCGTCGCCGGGTGCTGGCGTGCTGGTCGAGATTGTCAAGGGCGATGGAGAGACCGTTGTTTCCGGCGAGCTGATCGCCCGCATCGATACCGAAGCCAAGGCCGGTGCCGCCGCTCCGGCTGCCGAGGCGCCGAAGGCCGCTGCTGCTCCCGCTGCCAAGGCTGCCCCGGCCGCCGCTGCTCCGGCGGGTACCGCCAGCCCGTCGGCCCGCAAGATCCTCGACGAGAAGGGCATTGCCGCCGCTGATGTCGCTGGTTCCGGCCGCGGTGGTCGCGTCACCAAGGAAGACGCTGTTGCCGCCGCGCCGAAGGCCATTCCGGCTATCGCTGCCGCCCCGGCTGCTGTGTCGATCGCCGCACCGAATACCGGTGTTGCCCTTGGCGAGCGTACCGAACAGCGCGTCCCGATGACCCGCCTACGTGCCCGCATTGCCGAGCGTCTGCTGCAGTCCCAGCAGACCAACGCCATCCTGACCACGTTCAACGAAGTGAACATGGGCCCGATGATGGCGCTGCGCAAGCAATACGGCGAGAAGTTCGAGAAGACCCACGGCGTCCGCCTGGGCTTCATGGGCTTCTTCGTCAAGGCCGCCTGCGCCGCCCTGCAGAAGTTCCCGATCCTGAACGCCTCGGTCGACGGCAACGACATCATCTACCACGGCTACATCGACATCGGTATCGCTGTCGGTTCGCCGCGTGGCCTGGTCGTGCCGATCATCCGCAATGCCGACCAGCTGAGCATCGCCGAGATCGAGAAGAAGATCGCCGAATTCGGCGCCAAGGCCAAGGACGGCAAGCTGTCGATCGAAGAACTGACCGGCGGCACCTTCTCCATCTCCAACGGCGGCATCTTCGGTTCCATGATGTCCACCCCGATCATCAACCCGCCGCAGTCGGCCATTCTGGGCATCCACGCCACGAAGGACCGCGCCATGGTTGAGAACGGTCAAGTCGTCGTGCGTCCGATGAACTATCTGGCCATGTCCTACGATCACCGTATCATCGACGGCCGCGAAGCCGTCCTCGGTCTGGTGACCATGAAGGAAGCGCTGGAAGATCCGTCCCGCCTGCTGCTCGGCGTCTAATCAACGCCTGCCGGCGCCAGTGTCCCCACAAGGGCGCTGGCGCTTTTGCACATCTGAATTCTGAAAGGTTTACACATGTCCAAGCAATTTGACGTGCTCGTTATCGGCGGCGGTCCTGGCGGCTACATCGCGGCCATTCGCGCTTCCCAGCTCGGTTTCTCGGCTGCTTGCGCCGAATCCAATCCCTACGCCGACCCGAAGGGCGAACCGCGTCTCGGCGGTACCTGCCTGAACGTCGGTTGTATCCCGTCCAAGGCGCTGCTGCACACCTCGCACCTGTTCGAGGAAGCCAACCACAGCTTCGAATCCCAGGGCATCAAGGTAGGCAAGGCGACCATCGACGTGCCGACCATGAAGGCACGCAAGGATGGCGTGGTCAATCAACTGACCGGCGGTATCAAGATGCTGCTCAAGAAGAACAAGGTTACCTTCCTGGCTGGCCACGGTTCTTTTGTCGGCAAGGAAGGCGATTACTGGAAGGTCAAGGTCGGCGCCGAGGAAGTGCTGGCCAAGCAGGTCATTGTCGCCACCGGTTCCAAGGCCCGTCACCTGCCGAACGTTGCAGTCGACCAGAAGATCGTCATGGACAACGAAGGCGCGCTGAATCAGGAATCCGTGCCGAAGAAGCTGGCCATCATCGGTGCCGGCGTTATCGGTCTGGAAATGGGTTCGGTCTGGCGTCGCGTCGGCGCCGAAGTCACCGTGCTCGAAGCCATGCCGGACTTCCTGGCCGCCGCTGACGTCGATGTCGCCAAGGAAGCACTCAAGCTGTTCACCAAGCAAGGTCTGAACATCCAGATGGGTGTCAAGATCGGCGACATCAAGACGAGCAAGAAGGGTGTTTCGATCGCTTACGAAGACAAGGACGGCAAGGCGCAGAAGCTGGATGCCGACCGCCTGATCGTCTCTATCGGCCGCGTGCCGAATACCGATGGCCTGAATGCAGAAGGCGTCGGCCTCAAGCTCGATGCCCGCGGTTTTGTCGAAGTCGATGGCCACTGCCAGACCAACCTGCCGGGCGTCTGGGCCATCGGCGACGTGGTTCGCGGCCCGATGCTGGCCCACAAGGCTCACGAAGAAGGCGTCATGGTTGCCGAGCTGATGGCTGGCCAGGCCGGTCACTGCAACTTCGACACCATTCCTTGGGTCATCTACACCTCGCCGGAAATTGCCTGGGTCGGCAAGACCGAGCAGGCCCTCAAGGCCGAAGGCGTTGCCTACAAGGCTGGCAAGGTTCCCTTCCTGGCCAACGGCCGCGCGCTGGGCATGGGCGATCCGTCTGGTTTCGTCAAGGTGCTGGCTGACAAGGCAACCGACCGTATCCTCGGCGTGCACATCATCGGCGCCAACGCTTCCGAAATCATCGCCGAGGCTGTTGTCGCGATGGAATTCGGCGGTGCCTCGGAAGATCTGGCCCGCATCTGCCACGCGCACCCGACCCTGTCGGAAACCGTGCATGAAGCCGCACTGGCCTGCGACAAGCGCACGCTGAACTTCTGATCGCCAAATAGGCGCTTCAAAGGCGGGTTGCGGCAACGCACCCGCCTTTTTCTTTGGCAAAATACGCTATTCCCCAGTAAGCACCCGGCCAACCCATCTGTAAATTGACGCGTTAGACCGCGAAGATCGT
>CAMKYP010000231.1 GCA_946477505.1 uncultured Dechloromonas sp.
CTGCCAGCTTGAAGCACTAATAAAAACTCGGTACATTTCCACACGCAGCTTTCGCTCTTCGCGATGGCGGGGAGCAAAAAAGGACGGGCGCCGAAACGGCGCCCGTTTTGCATTCTGGTGCCGCTGTTCAGCGAACCGCGTGTCAGGCCGGCATGTGCGACGGACAGGCGATGCTTTCGGTTTGTGGCAAGTATGCATAAACCGGCAACCCCCTCGGGATTCGATTGAGTGACGAACCAGGCGGTTCGTTCTGATCCATGAGAGGATTTCCCTTTTGATGGAGGAAGATGCGATGAGTGACGAATCGAAAGAGACCACGGAAGCAAAAGCTGAATCCAAATCGGCCATCCATAACCTCGAAAAACCGACCTTGATCATTGCTGCGGCAGCTCTCGTTTTTTCGCTCGCCAATACCGTCTTGCTGGTGTTGAATCCGACCGCCAAGAAAGTCGAGCAGTTCAACGAGGAAATGAAGACTGAGGTGGCGGATAGCATCAATACCGTGCACAAGAAGATCGATGGCTTGCGCAGTGCTGAGGTGGAATGGCAGTCGGTGCTGAAAAAAGCCAGCGCCAACCCGGACGCGGTTTATAAGGTTGTGAATACCAAGGACGGCTATCTGACGCTGACCGAGATCAGTTCGCCAGCGGGCGAGGGCAAGTAGTCCGAGTGCTCCGGATGACACAAAGCAAACAGGGCGCCGGTGGGCGCCCTGTTTGTTTGAAGCTTGATTATCCTGTAGGAGAGGAGGATCAGCGCGTGATCGGCTTGTAGCGGATACGCTTCGGCTTGGCGCCTTCCTCGCCCAGACGCTTGCGCTTGTCCTCTTCGTACTCCTGGTAGTTGCCCGGGAAGAAAGTCCATTGCGAATCGCCTTCGGCGGCCAGGATGTGCGTGCAGATACGGTCGAGGAACCAGCGGTCGTGTGAAATGACCAGTGCGCAACCCGGGAATTCGAGCAGCGCGTCTTCCAGTGCGCGCAGGGTTTCGACGTCGAGGTCGTTCGACGGTTCGTCGAGCAGCAGGACGTTGCCGCCAGCCATCAGCGTCTTGGCCAGGTGCAGGCGGCCGCGTTCGCCGCCGGACAGGTTGCCGACCAGCTTGCCCTGATCGGCGCCCTTGAAATTGAAGCGGCCGATGTAGGCGCGCGACGGCATCTCGAACTTGCCGATCTGCAGAATGTCGCTGCCCTGGGCCAGTTCGTCGAACACGGTCTTGGTGCCGTCGAGGCAATCGCGTGACTGGTCGACGTAGGCCATCTTCACGGTCTGGCCAATCTTGACCTCGCCGGAGTCCGGTTGCTGCTGGCCGGTGATCATCTTGAACAGGGTCGATTTACCGGCGCCGTTCGGGCCGATGATGCCGACGATGGCACCCGGCGGAATAGTGAAGCTCAGGTTGTCCATCAGCAGCTTGTCGCCGAAGGACTTGGTGACGCCGTTGAATTCGATGACCTGATCGCCCAGGCGCTCGCCGACCGGAATGAAGATTTCCTGGGTTTCGTTGCGCTTCTGGTATTCGTGGCTGGACATTTCCTCGAAGCGCGACAGACGGGCCTTGGACTTGGCCTGGCGCGCCTTCGGATTGGAGCGGACCCACTCCAGTTCCTGCTTCATTGCCTTCATGTGGGCATCGATCTGCTTGTTTTCCGTTTCCAGGCGGGCTTCCTTCTGCTCCAGCCAGGAAGAGTAGTTGCCCTTCCAGGGGATGCCGTGGCCACGGTCGAGTTCGAGAATCCACTCGGCGGCGTTGTCGAGGAAGTAGCGGTCGTGGGTGACGGCCACCACGGTGCCCGGGAAGCGGACGAGGAATTGTTCCAGCCATTCGACCGATTCGGCGTCGAGGTGGTTGGTCGGTTCGTCGAGCAGCAGCATGTCGGGCTTTTCGAGGAGCAGCTTGGCCAGCGCGACACGACGCTTTTCACCACCGGACAGGTTGCCGATCACCGCATCCCAGGGCGGCAGGCGCAGCGCGTCGGCGGCGATTTCCATCTGGTGTTCGGTATCGGAGCCAGCCGTTGCGATGATCGCCTCCAGGCGGGCCTGTTCCTCGGCCAGCTTGTCGAAGTCGGCCTCCGGGTCGGCATAGGCGGCATAGACCTCGTCGAGCTTGGCCTGGGCCTGCATCACTTCGCCGAGGGCGGATTCGACTTCTTCCTTGACCGTCTTGGCCGGGTCGAGTTGCGGCTCCTGCGGCAGGTAGCCGATGGAGACGCCGGCCAGGTGTTGAACCTCGCCATCGTATTCTTTGTCCACGCCGGCCATGATGCGGAGAACGGTGGACTTGCCGGCGCCGTTCAGGCCGAGCAGGCCGATCTTGGCACCGGGGAAGAAGGACAGGGAAATGTCCTTGATGATCTGACGCTTGGGCGGGACGATCTTGCTGACCCGTAGCATGGACATGACGTATTGAGCCATTTGCGCTTGCCTGGAAGGAAAATAATCAAAGGGCGAAGTCTACGGGGCTTCAGCGCAAATAACCAGCCTTCGCTGGGCGAAGGCTGGAAAACCGCCTTGCGGCGGCTAAGGAGATCAGTAGTGGATGTGGCCCAGCGTGCGGTGCAGCAGGATCGCCGGTGCATCGACGCGGGGGCAGGTGCGCAGGCCTCCGATCTGCTGGAAACCCATGGTCCGGCGATAGTAGCCGGCATGGCGTGGATTGACCTCGATGACCAGTTCGGTGCCGCCAAAAACGGCACGCACGTACTGGTGAACAGCCATGAACAGGGCGTTAAGCAGTTCGGGGTCGTGGCAGTCGAAGTCGACCGCCAGGCGGGTGACTTCGCAGACCACCCGCGACTGGCCGCGCAAGCTGCTCAGTTCGTCCTTGTAGAGGCCGTCTGCGAGCAGGCCGGCTGCCGAGTCGCGCGAGGCGGTCGCCGTAGCGACCAGTTCGCCAGCAAGCCAGGCACCGAAGGTGACATGGTTGGGGTCGGCTAGCTGCAGGCGGTTGGGCGCGAGGCGGTAGCCGCGCCAGGTATACATACGGCGGACCAAGCTGCTGCAGGCGCGAAGTTGGGTGTGGGTGACGGCGGGGGCGATAAGTAGTTCCGGTGCGGCGACCGGAGTTGCTATCTCGGAAGAGGAGAGCGCTTCATCTGCCAGGGGTTGGGTGCCCAATAGCCGGGGAAACAGGGTATGGAAAGATAATGCATTTTGCATAGATGTCATTCTATGGGGCGCCTATAATGTAATCAACCGGCGACTGCGCTGAGTGGGAGGACCGGTTCGTCGCGCTGCTGACGCTGGGACGGTTTTTCGCCGGAGAGCGCGTTGATGTCGCCACACAGCTCGCCGCCCTCGTCAATGACTAGCTTGCCGTAGCGAATCTTGCCGCTGACCTTGCCGGTGGCATGAATGATCAGTTGCGAGCGTGCCGTCAGTTCGCCCTCGAAGCTGCCGTGAATCTCGGCTACGTCGATGCTGACCTTGCCGGAAAAAGCGCCCTTGTCGGCGATACGGATGACCCGGCTGTCCATGGTGGCTTCGACGCGGCCTTCGACGACCAGCGTGTCACAGTCGAGTATCTCGGCGCCTTTGAGCTTTACCTCGGGGCCGACAATCAGGTGGGCCGCTGCCGGCTTTTCGGTTTCGCCGGCGGTCGTTTTTCCGTCCACGGAGGCGGCGGGTGCCTCGGTAACAACCTTGGGCTCGGGCACGGCGCCGGCGAGACTGTTGCCCGATCCAAGAACGCTACGGACGTCCTTGCGGGTGATGCTGTCGTTGCGGGTGGTGATGGTCGGTTTGCTGAACATGGAAACTCCCGTGATGAGGTTTTTGACAAAAAATCGTCCCGACCTCCATCGCGATATCCGTGCCATGTCAATAAATTTCAAATAAAACAGTTCGTTAGATTGTTTGATTAAACTTGATTCAAGAAAAAACCGGTATGGATGTCGGCAAATGGCGACAGTTTTTTTTGGTCTTTACCGGAAAGTCCTCTAGGCTTGAAAAATGTCTTGTCGTTAAAATGCGACATAATCTTAGTTGTTTGATTTGTATAAGAAATTTTTCTGTGTTTCAGGGCTTTGTCCAAGTCGGACAAGCGCTGTCGGCCGCTAAACTGGGTGGAAGTTTTCAAATTAATACACAAATGAATCGCATTTCCTTCCGCCAGGGCATGTTGCTCGGCTTCACGCTGATCGTCCTGCTGCTGGGCGGGGTGGCGATACAAAGCTGGCTGGTGGTCGAAAGACTGGTCGACCAGAGCCGGCGCAGCAGCGATCAGGCCATACAGCTCACTGCGGCCATTCAGGAACTGGGCGAACGGACGGTCGATATTGAACGGAGCGCCCGACAGTATCTTGTTCTCGACAATCCGGTATTTCGCCAGCGTTTCGACGAGTATCTGGCACAGTCATTGACGCTGGTCGATCGGCTCGACGGCATGGCTGCCGAACCTCTCCCGCCCTTGCTCGGCGGTTGGCGCATGGTGGCCGAGGCGTTGCGCAGCGGGCTGGAGCAGAGCATTCCGCAGAGTGAGATCATTCCCCTGCTGTCGCGCATGGCAGAGTTGAATGGGTTGCTCAAGCAGGCGGGGCAACGCTGGATCGAAGAGCAGAATCGCAGGACGCTGGATGAGCTGGATGCGGCACGTCTCAAGCTGGGGGGGCGTATCGGGCTGGCTCTGCTCGGGGCGCTGTTGGTGGCGCTGGCTATGGGCTGGTGGCTGGTGCGCCCGGTACGCCATCTTGAACAGGCCATCGTGCGCCTTGGCGCCAGTCGCTTCGATGCGCCGATCACTGTCGGCGGCCCGGATGACTTGCGCCAGCTTGGCAAGCGCCTCGACTGGTTGCGCCAGCGTCTTGCCGAGCTGGAGGCCGATCGCGAGCGCGCCTTGCGCCACGTGTCGCATGAACTCAAGACCCCGCTCACCGCATTGAAGGAAGGCGTTTCGCTGTTGCGAGAGGAAGTCCCGGGGCCGCTCGACGAAGCGCAGCGCGAGGTGGTCGATATCCTTCAGCATAACGTGCGGGGCTTGCAGGAACAGATTGAAAGCCTGCTTACCTTGAATGCCGCGGCTTTCGAGGCGCGTCGCCTGCAGTTGGCGTCGGTCAAGCCCAGAAAGCTGCTGGCCGGCGTTGTTCAGCGTCGAGAACTGCACAGCCAGGCGCGCCAGTTGAAAATTGTGGTGGAGGCACCCGAGCAGGCGGTGACGCTGGATGCCGAGAAGATGGCTGTCGTTCTGGACAACCTGCTGTCCAATGCCATCGACTTTAGCCCTGACAATGGCGAAATTCGCCTCGTGGTCACTCGTGCCGATGGCTTGTGCCGCTTCGAGTGCATCGATCAGGGGCCGGGAATTGCGGAAGAGGATCGCCAGCGAATCTTCGATCCGTTTGTTCAGGGCCAGCGTGTTGCTCCGGCGCCGCGTCAGGGTAGCGGGGTGGGCCTGTCCATCGTGCGCGAACTGGTGCGTGCCATGGGGGGCAGGGTATATCTGGTGCCGCAGGAAAGCGGTGCCCATTTTTGTGTGGAAATTCCCGATGAGCAGTAAAACTGAATTGATACGTCGCGGGCTGTGTGGCCTGTCGATGGCCGCCCTGTTGGCAGGCTGTACGGCATTGCCGGTGAATGCCAAGAAGGCGGCCCGTGCCGACGAACCCACCCTGGAAGCGGCCCTCGGCTATTACCAGGGCCTCGCCAGAATGACGCAGGCCGAACTGGGGCGCGAGCGCTCCATCCTCGTCGCCGTACCGCAAACGCCTTATACCCAGATTCGCATGGCCATGCTGCTCGGCCATCCTCGTGTGCAGCAGGATCTGAACAGAGGGCTGGCGTTGCTCGACAGCGTACTCAAATCCAGTGACCCGGCAGCAGTCCCATTCCAGCCGCTGGCTCGGCAGGTGGCGGACAATTATCTTGAACGCGTGAAACTTGAAAATCAGCTCGACAGGCAGGCGCAGCAATTGAAGGACAGCCAGCGCAAGGCAAGTGAACTGCAGGACAAGCTCGACAGCCTGGCCGATATCGAGCGTACCCTGACGCCTCGGCAGCGTTCCGTCAAGCCGGAAGGGAGCAAGCGATGAGGCAGGCGTTGCGCGGTGAGGGGGCTCATGTGCTGGTTGTCGATGACGACGAGGATATTCTCCGCTTGCTCACCATGCGCCTGAAGGCGCGCGGCTTCCGGGTGACAGCGGTTGGTTCTGCAGAACAGGCGTTGGCGCGGGTGGCTGTCGATTCACCGCGCGTCGTCGTCAGCGATGTTCGCCTGCCGGGGCAGGATGGTCTGGCACTATTCGAGGAAATCCGCCGCACGCGGCCGACCTTGCCGGTCATCTTGCTCACCGCGCACGGCAATATTCCCGATGCGGTGGATGCGACATCGCGCGGCGTTTTTGGCTACCTGACCAAACCCTTCGACAGCCAGATTCTGCTCGAAAAAATCGACCGTGCCCTGCAGTTATCGGAGCCCAGCCTGCCCAGC
>CAMKYP010000232.1 GCA_946477505.1 uncultured Dechloromonas sp.
AGGAAAAACGGGTGCGCAAGGTTGGCAGCGTGACCGAAGAGCCGGTCGATGTCCGGATCATCTGCGCCACGCACAAGAACCTGCGCGAGTTGGTCGACAGGGGCGCCTTTCGGCAGGATTTGTACTACCGCCTGAACGTCATCGAACTGCGCATGCCCCCGCTGCGCGAGCGCCTGGAAGATATTCCGCCGCTGGTCGACGCCATCCTGCATCGCGTTTTTGGCGACAGGCCGCCGCGCTTGTCGAGCGGAGCGCTCAAGGCGCTGCAGTTCTATTCGTTTCCCGGCAACGTACGGGAGCTGGAGAACATCCTCGAGCGGGCGACTGCACTGTGTTCCGACGATAGCATCGAGGTCGACGACCTGCATCTTGGCCCGGAGGAAATACACGAGGGCGAAGCCCAGGGCAGGGGTAGCGAAACGCTCGACGATTACCTGAATCGCCTGGAGCGCCAAGCTATCCTTGAGGCGCTGCAGAAGGCCGAAGGCAATCGCACGGCGGCGGCGCGCCTGCTCGGCGTGACCTTCCGCTCGATGCGTTATCGCCTTGAACGGCTGGGCATCGAGTGATGCCGTGGAGGGATGCTGGCTGGCTGGAGGGCGTGGAATGGTTGCCCTCGCCCAATTTTGGCGAGCGTCCGGCTGACACGGCGGTATCGCTGGTTGTGATCCACAATATCAGCTTGCCGCCGGATCAGTTCGGCGGCGACTGGGTCGAGGCATTTTTCCTGAATCGTCTCGACCCGGCTGCGCACCCCTATTTCGCGACTATCGCCGATGTCCAGGTCTCGTCCCATTTCTATATCAGGCGCGATGGTCGGATCATCCAGTTTGTAGGGTGCGACAAACGGGCGTGGCACGCCGGGCAGTCGTGCTGGTGCGATCGCGAGAATTGTAACGATTATTCGATTGGGATCGAACTCGAAGGCTCCGATACGCAAGCATTCGCGGCCGAACAGTACGCCGCCTTATGGCTGTTGTTGGATGCATTGCGTGCCCGCTACCCGCTGGCTGCGATGGCCGGACACAGCGATGTCGCACCGGGTCGCAAGACGGACCCCGGCCCGTATTTTGACTGGCCGGCGGTCGCCCGCCGCTATCCGGCCCTTGCCTTACCGCCCGAAGTAGCACGCTAGGCGCTCGGCCGCTTCGGCCAGGCGCTCCACCCCGGTTGTGTAGGCGAAGCGGATGTGCTTGTCGGGGGCGTTGCTGCCGAAATCGAGTCCCGGTGTTGCCGCGACACCGGCCTTTTCGAGCAGGTCTTGCGCCAAGGTGAAGCTATCATCGCTCAGCTGCGAGCAGTCGCAATACAGGTAGAACGCGCCTTCCGGGCGAGCGGTAATGCGGAAGCCGATGGCTTCCAGCCTGGGGGCGAGGAAGTCACGGCGGCGACGGAACTCGGCCCGGCGCGCTTCCAGGATGGCGATGGTATCGGGCTCGAAGGCCGCCAGCGCGGCATGTTGGGCCGGTGTCGAAGGGCACAGCACAAGGTTCTGGGCCAGCTTTTCCACATCGCGAACGTAGGCCTCGGGGATCACCATCCAGCCAAGGCGCCAGCCGGTCATCTGGAAATATTTGGAGAAGCTGTTGATGACCCAGATATCGTCGCCTGCAGAGCATGCGGTAGGCGCATCCGCTTCGTAGGTTAGACCATGGTAAATCTCGTCGACTATGAAATGCCCTTGTCGCCGGCGGCAAACCCCGGCCAGGGCTCCAATCTCTTCGGCGGTGAGCAGCGTGCCGGTCGGGTTGGCCGGCGAGGCGACCAGCAGGCCCGAGGTGCGTGCGCTCCATGCAGCATCGACTTGCGCGGCGGTGGGCTGGAAATTACTTTCCGGTCCGACCGGAAGCGCGACCGGCGTTCCCTCGTACGTGCGCAGGATATGGCGATTGCAGGGGTAGCCGGGGTCGGCCAGCAGCCATTCGTCGCCTGGATTGGCGAGCGCGGCGAAGGCCATGTTCAGGGCGCCGGAAGCCCCATTGGTAATGGCGATACGGCTGGCGGGGACGGCCACGCCATAACGTTCCCGGTAGAAGGCGGAGATTGCCGCCCGCAATTCGGGCAGCCCGAGGGCTTGGGTATAGAGCGTCTTGCCCTGGCTGATCGCCGCCGCCGCGGCGCGAACAATCGGCTCCGGTGTCGGAAAGTCCGGTTCGCCGACCTCCATGTGAATGATGTCGCGTCCCTCGGCTTCGAGTTGGCGGGCACGGGTCAACAGTTCGACGACGTGGAATGGCTCGATGTCGGCCAGGCGACGGGCGGGGCGGTAGGTCATGGCAATCCTCAAACAAAAACGGCCACCCGGAGGTGGCCGTTGCATTATCGCTCAGGGACGAATCAGGCAGCGTCCTTGAAGATGCCCATTTCGAACAGTTCGCGCTTGAGCACCAGTTCGCGCGGCATCTTTTCGCCCATCTTGTCGAACCACTCCTTGTGGCCTGCCAGTTCGGACTTCCAGGCATCAGCGTCGATGGTCGTCAGCGCCTCGAACTCGTCCTTGTTGATTTCCAGGCCGGTCCAGTCGATATCCTCGAACTTCGGCATCCAGCCGAGGACGGTTTCCTTGGCGGCGACGGTGCCCTTGCAACGCTGAACGATCCACTTCAGGACGCGCATGTTGTCGCCGAAGCCCGGCCACATGAATTCGCCCTTCTCGTTCATGCGGAACCAGTTCACGCAGAAGATCTTCGGGGTGGCATCGACGGTCTTGCCCATCTTCAGCCAGTGGTTGAAGTAGTCACCCATGTGGTAGCCGCAGAACGGCAGCATGGCGAACGGGTCGCGGCGGACGACACCTTGCTGGCCGAAGGCGGCAGCGGTGGTTTCGGAGCCCAGCGTGGCAGCCATGTAGACGCCGTAGTTCCAGTTGAAAGCCTGGTACACCAACGGCACGGTGGTGGCGCGACGGCCGCCGAAGATGAAGGCGGAAATCGGCACGCCGGCGGGATCTTCCCAGGCGGCGTCGACCGACGGGCACTGGCCGGCCGGGGCGGTGAAGCGGGAGTTGGCGTGGGCGGCCTTCTTGCCGGCCTTGCCGTCTTCCGGTGTCCAGTCGTTACCCTGCCAGTCGATCAGGTGATCCGGGGCCTGCTTGGTCAGGCCTTCCCACCACACGTCGCCATCGTCGGTCAGCGCGACGTTGGTGAAGATGATGTTTTCCTTGAGGGTGGCCAGGGCGTTGAAGTTGGTCTTCTCGCTGGTGCCCGGAGCGACGCCGAAGAAGCCGGCTTCCGGGTTGATGGCGTAGAAGCGGGTGACGCCGTCGGCATCGACGCGCGGCTTGATCCAGGCGATGTCGTCGCCGATGGTGGTGATCTTCCAGCCGTCGAGGGTCTTCGGCGGGATCAGCATGGCGAAATTGGTCTTGCCGCAGGCCGACGGGAAGGCGGCGGCGACGTAGGACTTTTCACCTTCCGGCGATTCGACGCCGAGGATGAGCATGTGCTCGGCCAGCCAGCCTTGATCGCGGGCCATGGTGGAGGCGATACGCAGGGCGAAGCACTTCTTTCCGAGCAGGGCGTTGCCGCCGTAACCAGAGCCATAGGACCAGATTTCACGGGTTTCCGGATAGTGAACGATGTACTTGACGGTCGGGTTGCACGGCCACTTGGCATCTTGCTGGCCCGGCTCGAGCGGGGCGCCGACGGTATGCACGCAGGGCACGAATTCACCGTCGGTGCCGAGCACGTCATGCACGGCCTTGCCCATGCGGGTCATGGTGCGCATGTTGACGACGACGTAGGCGGAGTCGGAAATCTCGACGCCGATGTGGGCGATCGGCGAACCGAGCGGACCCATCGAGAACGGGATGACGTACATGGTGCGGCCCTTCATGCAGCCCTTGAACAGGCCGTTGAGGGTTTCGCGCATCTTGGCGGGCTCTTCCCAGTTATTGGTCGGGCCGGCGTCTTCCTTCTTCTCGGAGCAGATGTAGGTGCGGTCTTCGACGCGGGCAACGTCGGACGGGTCAGAGAAGGCGAGGTAGGAATTCGGGCGCTTGGCTTCATTGAGCTTGATCAGGGTGCCGGCCTTGACCATTTCGGCGCACAGGCGGTCGTATTCTTCCTGCGTACCGTCAGCCCAGTGGATATGGTCAGGTTGGGTCAGGGCGGCGATTTCGGCGACCCATTTTTTCAGGCCTTCGTGTTTGACGTAATCGGGCGCGTTCAGCGGTGCGGTCATGGCGATATGTCTCTCTCTAAGTTGCTGATAAAGCTAGGTTTCACGCCAGTCGCCGGGAACTGCCACCAAGACTGCGAGCGGCTGGAGGCCGTCGGCTGGGAAGCGCGTAATTATGCATCAAATTAGGGTAAACATCTACTTGACGCGGCGGGCTACGTGATATCCGATGGTGTGAAATTTCACGGTCTGCATGCTATTATCTTTGCGCAATTCGAAATCGTATTTCACGATATAAAACGGAGACAAGGAAATGGACCCTCGACAGCTACGCGAAGCCGCCCTTTACTATCACCGCCAGCCGAAGCCGGGCAAAATTGCGGTCACGCCGATCAAGCAGCTGACCAACCAGTACGACCTGTCGCTGGCCTATTCGCCGGGTGTGGCCTACGCCTGTGAAGAGATCGTTGCCGATCCGTCCGAAGCCAGCACGCTGACCTCTCGTGCCAACCTGGTGGGTGTCATCACCAACGGCACCGCCGTCCTCGGCCTCGGCCCCATCGGTCCGCTGGCCGCCAAGCCGGTCATGGAAGGCAAGGGCGTGCTGTTCAAGAAATTCGCCAACATCGACGTTTTCGATCTTGAAATCGAGGAGCGCGACCCGGACAAGCTGATCGACACCATCGCCTCGCTCGAGCCGACCTTCGGCGGTATCAACCTCGAAGACATCAAGGCGCCCGAGTGCTTCTATATCGAGAAGAAGCTACGCGAGCGCATGAAAATTCCCGTCTTCCACGACGACCAGCACGGCACCGCCATCGTCGTTGGCGCCGCCATCCTCAATGGCCTGCACCTGATCGGCAAGGACCTGTCCAAGGTCAAGATCGTCACCTCCGGCGCAGGCGCCGCCGCGCTCGCCTGCCTGGACCTGCTGGTCATGCTCGGTGCTCCGGTCGAAAACATCTGGGTCACCGACATCAAGGGCGTGGTCTATGAAGGTCGCGTCGAGGAAATGGACGAGATCAAGGCCCGCTACGCCAAGAAGACCGACGCTCGGACGCTGGGCGAAGTGATCGAGGGTGCCGATGTCTTCCTCGGTCTCTCCGCCGGTGGCGTCCTCAAGCAGGAGATGGTGGTCAAGATGGCCCCGACCCCGGTCATCATGGCGCTGGCTAACCCGACACCGGAAATTACTCCGGAACTGGTCAAGGCCGTCCGCGATGACGCGATCATCTGCACCGGTCGTTCCGATTACCCGAATCAGGTCAACAACGTCCTCTGCTTCCCTTTCATCTTCCGTGGTGCGCTCGATGTCGGTGCGACGACCATCACCGAGGAAATGAAGATGGCGGCGGTCAAGGCGATCGCCGAACTGGCCCGCGCCGAGCAGTCGGAAGTCGTGGCGTCCGCCTATGGTGAGAAGATATCCGGCTTCGGTCCGGAATATCTGATTCCCAAGCCCTTCGATCATCGCCTGATCGTCAAGATTGCGCCGGCGGTGGCCAAGGCCGGCATGGATTCCGGCGTCGCCACTCGTCCGATCACCGACTGGGATGCCTATATCCAGAGCCTGAACGAATTCGTCTACCACTCCGGCATGATCATGAAGCCGGTGTTCTCGCAGGCCAAGCTGGCGCCCAAGCGCATCGTCTTCGCCGAGGGCGAGGATGAGCGCGTGCTGCGTGCCGTACAGGTGGTGCGTGATGAAGGTATCGCCTGGCCGGTGCTGATCGGTCGCCATGCCGAGATCAACCGCCGTATCGAGGAAGCTGGCCTGCGCATTCGCGAAGGCGAGGACTTCGAGGTGGTGCATTCCGAGAACTGCGCCTTCTTCGATGCGCACTACGAGGAGTTCTGCACAACCTATCATCGCCTGATGGAACGCAAGGGTGTTTCGCCCGAGTTCGCTCGCCGCGAAGTACGTCGTCGCAACACGCTTTATGGTTCGCTGATGGTTCGTCTGGGCTACGCCGACGGCCTGATCTGCGGCACCTTCGGTCGCCACGAGACGCACCGCGAATACGTGCAGAGCGTGATCGGCATGCGAGCCAGTCATGATCGTTACTATGCGATGAACCTGCTGATGCTGCCGGAGCGCACGGTGTTCATCGGCGACACCTACGTGAACTACGACCCGAGCGCCGAACAGTTGGCCGAGATGACGCTGTTGGCCGCCGAGGAAATCCGCAATTTCGGTATTACGCCGAAGGTGGCCCTGCTGTCGCATTCGACCTTCGGGACCGAGGATACGCCGACGTCGTTGAAGATGCGCGAGGTGCTGTCGCAACTCAATC
>CAMKYP010000233.1 GCA_946477505.1 uncultured Dechloromonas sp.
GGCTTCGGCTAAAATAGCGCGATGCTTACCCTCAAGATCAATGGCGAAAATCGCCAGTTTCCTGAAGCGTTGACCGTCGCCGGCCTGATCGATCAGCTTGGCTACACGGGCAAGCGCATCGCCGTCGAGAAAAACGGCGAGATCGTACCGAAAAGCCAGCATGCCAGTACGCTACTGGCTGCCGGTGATCAGCTTGAAATCGTCGTCGCCGTCGGCGGCGGCTGAAACCGGGGGCGAGTTTCTAGGGTCAAGTAAAGCCTTCCCCATCGAACCGACCTCGCTGACTAACAGCCAATCGCTCATATCCAGGTAAACAAGAAATGCATCAACTGACCCTCGCCGGCAAGGCCTACCGTTCCCGTCTGCTGGTCGGTACCGGCAAGTACAAGGATTTCGCCCAAACGCGCGCCGCCATCGACGCCTCGGGAGCCGAGATCGTCACTGTCGCCGTGCGTCGCGTGAATATCGGCCAGGACGCCAGCCAGCCCAGCCTGCTCGACGCTATTCCGCCGTCGCAATTCACCATCCTGCCCAACACCGCCGGCTGCTATACCGCCGACGATGCGGTGCGCACCCTGCGCCTGGCGCGTGAGCTGCTCGACGGCCATCCGCTGTGCAAGCTGGAAGTCCTCGGCGACCCGACCAACCTCTTCCCGAACATGCCGGAAACGCTGAAGGCCGCTGAAATCTTGGTCAAGGAAGGCTTTCAGGTCATGGTCTACTGCGCCGACGACCCTATCCAGTGCAAGATGCTCGAAGACATCGGTTGCATCGCGGTGATGCCGCTCGCTTCGTTGATCGGTTCCGGCATGGGCATTGTGAACCCGTGGAACCTGCGCCTGATCATCGACAACGCCAAGGTGCCGATCATCGTCGACGCCGGTGTCGGCACCGCGTCGGATGCCACCATCGCCATGGAACTCGGCTGCGACGGCGTCCTGATGAATACCGCCATCGCCCACGCGAAAGATCCGGTGCTCATGGCTTCCGCCATGAAGAAAGGCATCGAAGCCGGGCGCGAGGCCTTCCTGGCCGGCCGCATGGCCCGCAAATACTATTCGGCCGATCCGTCGTCGCCGACTTCGGGGCTGATCGGCTCATGAGCAAGGATATCCTGATCCCGTCCGGCGCCGCGCACGACGATGGCGTCTATACCGAAGGCCGCGAAGGGCACGGCCACATCAAGAGCTTCGTGCGTCGTGCCGGCCGCATGTCGGAAGCTCAGCACCGCTATTTCGCCGAGATGATGCCGAAGATCGGCATTCCTTATCAGCCGGCAAACATCGACCTGAACGCCGTGTTCGGGCGCGACAATCCGAAGATTCTCGAAATCGGTTGCGGCATGGGCGAGACGACGGCACGCATCGCCGAAGCCAATCCGGGCAATGATTACTTCGGCCTGGAGGTGCATGTGCCCGGCGTCGGCGCGCTATGCAAGCTGATCGCCGAGAAAAACCTCGCCAACCTGCGCATTGGCAACCACGATGCCGTGGAAGTGGTGCGCGACATGCTGCCGGAAGGCTCGCTGTCCGGCATCCATGTCTTTTTCCCGGATCCCTGGCACAAGACACGACACAAGAAGCGCCGCCTGATCCAGTCGCCTTTCGTCGAACTGCTGGCCTCGCGCCTCAAGCCGGGTGGCTACTTCCATTGCGCCACCGACTGGGAAAATTACGCCTTGCAGATGCTGGATGTATTGGGTCGGGAACCCAGCTTGCGTAATAGTGTTGCTGGCCCGACCGATGCCGCGCTGGCTGCGGCGCTTGAGGCAGACAGCAGTGCCGGCCTTGCTGGCTTTGCGCCGCGTCCCGATTATCGACCGCTGACCAAGTTCGAAAATCGTGGTTTGCGCCTTGGGCACGGCGTTTGGGACATCATCTTCGAGAAAAAATAGCTGGCACGCGGACGACTCCTGCGTAAAATGTGATTTGTAATTAATCATAAAAATAGGGGTTGTCATGAAAAATGTTAAAACATTTTGCGGCGCTGTACTGTTTCCGCTGAGCGTGCTCGTTTTGTCCTCCGGGGCGGCCCTGGCGGCCGAACGCTCCGGCAAGGAAGTCGTCGAGGCGGTATGTGCCGGCTGCCATGCCTCCGGCAAGGACGGCGCACCGAAACTCGATGACAAGGCAGCCTGGGCGCAGCGCGCCTCGAAAGGTCTGGACAAGCTGACCCAGAACGCCATTACCGGCGTGCGCAACATGCCGGCCCACGGTGGCCAGGCGGCGCTCTCCGATCTTGAAATGAGCCGTGCCGTCGGCTATATGGTGAGTTCGGGGCATGCTGCCGATACCAACAAGGCCTACAGCTCCCCGAAGACGCGCAGCGGCGATCAGGTGGTTCAGGAGCGCTGCCAGGAATGCCACGCTACCGGCAAGAATGGCGCGCCCAAGCTCGGCGAAATGGCCGACTGGAAGCCCCGCCTCAAGAACGGTGTCGATCCGCTGGTCAAGTCGGCGATCAGCGGCCACAACGCCATGCCGGCCCGTGGTGGCCTGGCGAATCTGAGCGATGCCGAAATGAAGGCAGCCGTCGAATACATGCTGAGCCGGGCCGGTTCCGCTCCCAGCAAATAGTACGTGTCGCCGGCCCTTGGGACGGCTAGGCATCGCCAAGCAGACCCCGTCTTGATCGGCGGGGTTTTTTATTGCCCTTTGTCATGACGCGGCAGAACTTGCGTCAGCCGACGACGAGTGGGCTGATAAAATCCGCTCCTCGACCGGAGCCCCGATTGTGCTCCGCACCGTTTTCAGGAAAACAGAAACATGTGGTTCAAGAATCTGCAAATCTATCGGCTGGAAACGCCGTGGAATATCGATCCCGTCAAACTCGAGGAGCAACTTGCTCGCGGCACCTTCGCCCGCTGCGCCAGCCATGAGCCGATGTCGCGCGGCTGGGTGCCGCCGCGCAAGGATGGCGGCCTGATTTATGCGAACAATCGCCAGTGGCTGATCGCCTTGGCCGTCGAGCAGCGTCTGCTGCCGTCGTCGGTCGTCAATGACGAAGTCCGCGAGCGCGCCGAGAAACTCACCGAGGAACAGGGCTATGCGCCGGGCCGCAAGGCCTTGCGCGAGTTGAAGGAGCGCGTTACCGAGGAGTTGATGCCGCGCGCCTTCACCAAGAAGCGCTCGACTTTCATCTGGATCGACCCACAGAACGGCTGGTTCGTCGTTGACGCCGGCAGCCCCGGCAAGGCCGAGGAGGCAATCGAGCACCTGCGGCATTGTCTCGACGAATTCCCGCTGACCCCGGTGCATACCCAGTTGTCGCCGCAGTCGGCGATGGCCGATTGGCTGGCCGGCGGCGATGCGCCGCACGGGTTCACCATCGACCGCGATTGCGAGCTGAAGGCGGTCGGCGAAGAAAAATCGGCGGTCCGCTATGTGCGCCATCCGTTGGGCGACGAGGTGAGCGGGGAAATCAAGGCGCATCTGGCTGCCGGCAAGCTGCCGACCAAGCTGGCCTTGACGTGGGACGACCGGATTTCCTTCGTGCTGGGCGAGAAAATGGAGGTCAAGCGCCTCGCCTTCCTCGACCTGCTCAAGGAAGAGGCGGAAAAGAGCGCCGAGCATGCCGACGAGCAATTCGATGCCGATTTCGCCCTGATGACGGGGGAGCTGACCCGCTTCCTGCCGCAGCTGATCGCGGCATTGGGTGGCGAGAAAGTCGAGGCGGCCGAGGTGCCTGCCCGTCCGGCGCAATCGGGCGGTGCCGCGGTGCCGCCCTGGGAGGCATGAAACAGCCGGATGTCTGTCCGTGTGGCAGCGGTCGGCGCTACGCCGCCTGCTGCCATCCCCTGCATGCCGGCGAAAACCCCGCCGCCAGCGCAGAGGCGCTGATGCGTTCGCGCTATAGCGCTTATGTGCTGAAGCTGGGCGACTATCTGCTGGCGACCTGGCATGCCACGACGCGGCCAAGCGAGCTCGATCTTGATGCCGATTCGAGCAAGTGGCTCGGCCTCGCTGTCAGGTCTCACCAGCAACTGGACGAACACCACGCCACGGTCGAGTTCGTTGCCCGCTATCGCATTGCCGGCCGCGGACATCGGCTCCACGAATTGAGCCGTTTCGTCCGCGAAGATGGCCGTTGGTACTACGTCGACGGGGAGATGCTGGCCTGAGCGTCGGCCACGGAAGGGTTCGCAAATCTTCACATAAGCGCCATGGCGATGGCGTAGGATGAAAGGCCCAACTTCATCGGAGCAGTCATCATGGGTCTTCTCGATTCCGTCGTCGGTGCCTTGGCCGGCGGGCAGTCCGGCGGCGACAATCCGCTGCTCGGCATCGTCATGCAGTTGCTCAACAACCAGCCGGGTGGGTTGGCCGGGCTCGTCCAGTCCTTTCAACAGGGTGGGTTGGGCGACATCGTCAATTCCTGGGTGTCGACCGGGCAGAACCTGCCGATTTCAGCGGAGCAGCTGCAATCCGTCCTCGGTTCCGGTCAACTGCAGCAAATTGCCGCCCAGCTTGGCGTGTCGCCCGAGCAGGCTTCCGGCAACCTGGCGGACCTGCTGCCGAAGGTAGTCGACCAGCTGACGCCGAACGGCCAGTTGCCGCAAGGGGGCGACCTGCTGTCGCAAGGGCTGGACATGCTCAGGAAGGGCGGGCTTTTCGCTTGATCGAGGAGTGCGAACCATGAAAAACAGCGTGAACGGTTTTCTTGCCCTTGCCGTCTTGTCGACCGCCCTGGGTGGATGTGCCAATCTGGATGAAACCCAGCGCACGACAGCGACCGGGGCGACCATCGGCGCTGTTGCCGGCGCCGTGTTGGGCGGTGTGACTGCCGGCGGCAACAAGACCAAGAGCGCAGCGACAGGTGCCGCGATTGGCGCTGCGCTGGGCGCCGGCGGCGGTTATTTGTGGTCGCGGCATATGCAGGAACAGAAGGCGGCGATGGAGCAGGCGACGCAGGGGACCGGCATCGCGGTCAGCCAGACGGCCGACAACCAGCTCAAGCTCGATATCCCCAGCGATCTGTCCTTCGATTCGGGGCAATACCACATCAAGCCGGGGCTGCATGCCGTGCTCGACCGTTTTGCCACAACGTTGAACCAGAACCCGGTGACGACCCTGCGCATCGTCGGGCATACCGACAACGTTGGCAGTGACGCGACAAACAATCCGCTGTCGGTCAATCGGGCGGCCGCGACCCGGGATTACCTGGTGTCGCGCGGCGTGGCGAGCAAGCGGATCAGCATCGACGGTCGTGGCGAGCAGGAGCCGATCGCCGACAATGCCACGGCGGCCGGCCGGGCAAAGAATCGGCGCGTCGAAATCTTCGTCGCCGAAGCGACGCACTGATCCTTATAGAAAGCGTTCGAGCAGGACGTTCAGGAAGCGCCGGCCCTTCGCGGTCGGCGCAATTTTTTCGGGACCGACTTCGAGCAGCCCCTCGGCTTCGGCAGCCTTCAGTTGCGGCAGGATGCCGTTGAGCGAACGGGCCGTGCGCGCTTCGAACAGCGACGGATGAAAGCCGTCAGCCAGGCGCAGGGCATTCATCATGAACTCGAAGGGTAGGCTGGTTGCCTCGACTTCGTTGTGTTCCTGAACCGCGTTGCCACGGCGGATGTTGTCCAGATAGGCCTTGGGGTGTTTGTGGCGCATCTGGCGCAGCACCCGGTCGTGCAGGGTCAGTTTCGAATGGGCGCCGGCACCGATGCCGAGGTAGTCGCCAAAGTACCAGTAATTCAGGTTGTGCTTGCACTGGCGGCCGGGCAGGGCAAAGGCCGAGGTTTCGTAGTTGGTGAAGCCGACCTGTGCCAGTCGCGCCTCGATGGCTTCCTGCATGTCGGCACAAAGGTCACCCTCTGGCAGTTCCGGCGGAAAGGCCGCAAAGCGGGTGTTCGGCTCCAGGGTCAGTTGATAGCAGGAGAGGTGGGTCGGCGAGAAACTCAGTGCCGTTTCGACATCCGTGAGTGCTTGTTCGTGCGTCTGG
This sequence comes from uncultured Dechloromonas sp., assembly GCA_946477505.1. Taxonomy (GTDB): domain Bacteria; phylum Pseudomonadota; class Gammaproteobacteria; order Burkholderiales; family Rhodocyclaceae; genus Azonexus. The sequence continues at coordinate 5,935 of CAMKYP010000233.1, forward strand.
CCGGGCAGGCCGTACATCAGGTCGAGGTTGAAGGTCTCGAAATGCTGGCCGGCGAGCTGGGCCGCACGCTTGGCTTCGGCTGCGCCATGGATGCGCCCGAGGGCCTGCAGGTGGTCGTCGTTGAAACTCTGGATGCCGAGCGACAGGCGATTCACGCCGGCCGCGCGGAAACCGGCGAATTTCCCGGCTTCGACCGTGCCTGGGTTGGCTTCCAGCGTGATTTCGGCATCCGGCGCCAGCATGGCCAGGGCGCGGAAGGCGGCGAGCAATTCGTCGATGGCGGTTGGCGAGAGGAGGCTGGGCGTGCCGCCGCCGAAGAAGACGCTGACCACCGGCCGGCCCCAGATGAGCGGGAGCGCCGATTGCAGGTCGGCAATGAGCGCATCGACGTATTCGCGTTCGGGAATGGTCTCCCCGGCCTCATGCGAATTGAAGTCGCAGTACGGGCATTTCTGCACGCACCACGGCACATGGACGT
>CAMKYP010000234.1 GCA_946477505.1 uncultured Dechloromonas sp.
ACACGGTGGTGCCGACGGCTTTCAAAACGCGGTCGGCGGCAGCGCGTTGGTCGGCGCTCACTTCGGGCAGGGCGCACAGGCCGGTGATGCCGGCGCCGATCAGGGCCGGGGTATTGGGCATGCAGCGGACGATCTGCCGATGGCCGCCCAGCCAGCGCGACAGCGCGGCCATGTCGAGGCCGGCAGCGATGCTGATGACCAGTGCGTTGCCGAGCTTGGCGACGAGCGGAGCGACGGCTTCCTTCATCTGCTGCGGCTTGACGGCCAGCACCAGGATATCGGGGCTATCCGGCGCGCTGTCGGCGCTGGCGTGGCAGGTGACGCCATAGCTGGCGGCCAGCTTGGTGCGGGCTTCAGCACCAAGGTCGATGACGTCGATGTCGGAGGCAGCGAAGCCCTGCTTCACCATGCCGCCGATCAGGGCGTTGGCCATGTTGCCGCCGCCGAGGAAAACAATCTTCATGCGCAGTTTCTTTCAACAAAATGTGTCGTGCCCCTAGCTCCCTATTTCGGTATTTCCCCCGTGAAAAAGGCGATAGCGGCCTAGAAATGATAAGGGTTCTTCGTGACGAGCGATAGGATGTTTCGCCAATCGCATCCTGATGGATCGTTGCTGCCGTCCCGCGCGCCGTGAACGCGTTCGGGGAATAAAATCAGTGCTGCTCGACTTCCCTCTGGCGATAGAATGCTTTCGATATTGAATTTGGATGTCCACTTTCGCCGATAGCGGGACGTAGCCGACATGCGCCAGCGAAGTGCATGAAGCTGAAAGAGTTCGCTATTCGCCCGTCAATCTTCAAATTTTTCGAGATCGGATAATGAACTTGCGTAACCTGCTGCCTGTCTTGCTGCTTGTATCCCCGTTTGCTTATGGCGTTCCAGCTTCAAGTGAGGTGATTGATCCAAAGGTCTTCAAGATGCGTTTCGAAAAGGCGGATATCAATAAGGACGGCAAACTGACAAGGCAAGAGGCTTTCGCTGAATTTCCGCGCATGCCTGAGTTTTTCGATGAAATCGATGCCAATGCGGACGGGGCAATAACCCTCGCTGAAGTTCGCCGAACCATGGAAAAGCGGGTCAACGCCGCCATGGAAGCCAACAAAGCCGGGAAGCGCTACGTTTTGCCCCAACAATCCACAAGCAACATGGCTCCCGCCGTGGAAGCGCAAGGCTATTTTTCCAGCCGACAGGCAGCTCAAAGGCATTACCGCCTTGACTACTACAAATCCATTGCCGGGCAACGGCCGGTGGAGACCTTGCCCAGTGAGCCTCGCGAAACAACTCACGCCCCGGCACAGTTGCAAAAGAAATTTTAAGGACTCGGGACTCTTTGGGGGATAGGAAAGGGTTTTGCTTCGCAAGCATCAGGCGGGGCAAAGCCGGGGCGGATAAGCGCTCGTCGAGGCTGGCGGTTCAAGCGTTGCCGGAAGATCTTTGGCCAAAAATGGCCGTGCCGATGCGGACGATGGTCGCGCCCTCGGCAATCGCTGCTTCAAGATCGTGGGACATGCCCATGGACAGGGTGTCGAGCGGCAGGCCGGCGGCCTGAATCCGTTCACTGAGCTGGCGCAAGTGGCGAAACGGCAGGCGCTGCGCCTGCACGTCGTCGACTGGCTCGGGAATCGCCATCAGGCCGCGCAGCTGCAGACTGGGCAAAGCAGCTACGGCGCGGCAGAGTTCGAGGGCCGCGTCGGGGGCGCAACCGCTCTTGGTCGCTTCGCCGGAGACATTGACCTGTACACAGACCTGTAGCGGGGGAAGGTAGGTGGGGCGCTGCGCGGACAGGCGTTCGGCAACCCTCAGTCGGTCGATCGAATGCACCCAGTCGAAATGCTCGGCGACCGGCTTGGTCTTGTTGCTTTGCAGCGGGCCGATGAAGTGCCATTCCAGGTTGCGTCCGGAGATCGAGGCGATTTTGTCGATGCCTTCCTGAACGTAGTTCTCGCCAAAGGCGCGTTGCCCGGCCTCGGCGGCATCGACCACGCAGGAAAGCGGCCAGGTCTTGCTTACCGCAAGCAGGCGAACCGACTCCGGCGAACGGCCGACTGCCGCTGCAGCGTTGGAAATACGGGCCCGGACGGCTTGCAGGTTGTCGGCGATTGCGCTCATAATCCATTGGGAATTAACAACAATACAAAGTATACACGCGCGCCAAGGACGATCCGCATGGACATCACCGAACTGCTGGCCTTCAGTGTCAAGAACAAGGCCTCCGACCTCCACCTGTCTTCCGGCTTGCCGCCGATGATTCGCGTGCACGGCGACGTTCGCCGCATCAACCTGCCGGCCATGGAGCACAAGGACGTGCATGGCATGGTGTACGACATCATGAACGACGGCCAGCGCAAGGTGTATGAGGAAACGCTGGAGTGCGACTTCTCCTTCGAGATTCCCAATCTGGCGCGTTTTCGTGTCAATGCCTTCAACCAGCACCGGGGCGCCGGTGCTGTATTCCGGACCATCCCATCCAAGGTGCTGACGCTCGAAGAGCTGAACGCACCCAGGATTTTCAAGGAAATCTGCGAATATCCGCGCGGTATCGTCCTGGTGACCGGCCCGACCGGTTCGGGCAAGTCGACGACGCTGGCCGGCATGATCAACCACATCAACGAAAACGATTACGGCCATATTCTGACGGTCGAGGACCCGATCGAATTCGTGCATGAATCGAAGAAATCCCTGATCAACCAGCGTGAAGTCGGACCGCATACGCTGTCCTTTGCCAACGCCCTGCGCTCGGCCCTGCGCGAAGACCCGGACGTGATCCTGGTCGGCGAAATGCGCGACCTGGAAACCATCCGCCTGGCCCTCACCGCTGCCGAAACCGGCCACCTGGTGTTTGGTACCTTGCACACCTCGTCTGCCGCCAAGACGGTGGATCGCGTGGTCGACGTCTTCCCGGCCGCTGAAAAGGAAATGGTCCGCGCCATGTTGTCGGAGTCGCTGCGTGCGGTCATTTCGCAGACCTTGCTCAAGACCAAGGATGGCACCGGCCGCGTCGCGGCGCACGAGATCATGATCGGCACGCCGGCCATCCGCAACCTGATCCGCGAGAACAAGATCGCGCAGATGTACTCGGCGATCCAGACCGGCCAGAATTTTGGCATGCAGACGTTGGATCAGAACCTGATCGATCTGGTGCGGCGCAATGTCGTGTCGAGCGCCGAGGCGCGCTTCCGTGCGGCCAATAAGGATTCCTTCCCGGCTTGATCCGGGGCTTGAAAGAACAACCGAGAGGAAGGTATGGAACGCGACCAGGCAATGAAATTCATGCACGATCTTTTACGCCTGATGGCGCAGAAGAAAGGCTCCGATCTTTTCATTACCGCCGGTTTCCCGCCAGCGATCAAGATCGACGGCAAGATAACGCCGGTTTCCAACCAGGTGCTCACCTCGCAGCACACGGCAGAACTGGCTCGTTCGATCATGAACGACCGCCAGGCGGCGGAATTCGAAGCGACCAAGGAGTGCAACTTCGCCATCTCGCCGCAGGGCATCGGGCGCTTCCGGGTCAACGCTCTGGTTCAGCAAGGACGTGTCGGCGTCGTCTGCCGGACGATCAACATGACCATTCCGAGCCTTGACGAACTGCAATTGCCGCCGGTGTTGAAAGACCTGGCGATGACCAAACGCGGTCTGATCATCTTTGTCGGCGGTACCGGCACCGGCAAGACGACATCGCTGGCGGCCGTGGTCGATTACCGCAACGAAAATTCGTACGGCCACATCATCACCATTGAAGACCCGATCGAGTACGTACACGAGCACAAGAACTGCATCGTCACGCAGCGCGAAGTCGGCGTCGATACCGACGACTGGGGGCCGGCACTGAAGAACACGCTGCGTCAGGCACCGGACGTCATCCTGATGGGGGAAATCCGTGACCGCGACACCATGGACTACGCCATCGCCTTCGCCGAAACCGGCCACCTGGCACTGGCGACCCTGCATGCCAACAGCGCCAACCAGGCCATTGACCGCATCATCAACTTCTTCCCGGAGGAGCGTCGCCAGCAGTTGCTCATGGACCTGTCGCTGAACCTGCGCGCCATGGTCTCGCAGCGCCTGATTCCCAAGAAGGACGGCAAGGGGCGCGTGGCAGCGATTGAAGTGATGCTCAATTCGCCGCTGATTTCCGACCTGATCTTCAAGGGCGAAGTGCACGAGATCAAGGAGATCATGAAGAAATCCCGCGAACTCGGCATGCAGACCTTTGACCAGGCGCTGTTCGATCTCTATGAGGCCGGCAAGATCACTTACGAGGATGCCCTGCGCAACGCTGATTCGCTGAACGACCTGCGCCTGCAGATCAAGCTGCACGGCAAGGAATCGAAGGATCGCGACCTGACGACGGGGATCGGTCATCTTGACATTGTCTGATGCCATGGTGGAGAGCATTGTGCGTAATGTGACCAAAGCCGTATTCGCCCTGTTCGTGTGCCTGGCCGCTACGCTGGCGCAAGCCGGGACGCTGGATGCCGTGTCGGCCGGCGATGCTTCGGCGGGCGTCAAGGAGGCGCTGAGCAAGGGGGCGGATTATGCGGTTTCCTCGTTGGGCAAGCAGGGCGGTTTTCTGGGTAACGACAAGGTGAAGATCCCCTTGCCGGGCTACCTGCAAAAGGCCGACTCGGCGCTGCGCATGTTCGGACTGGGCAAGCAGGCAGACCAGTTGGTCGAAACCATGAATCACGCTGCCGAGAACGCTGTTGCTGTCGCCAAGCCGGTACTGGTCGATTCGATCAAGAAGATGAGCGTGCAGGACGCCAAGGGCATCCTGGCCGGTGGCGACGACAGCGTGACGCAATACTTCAAGCGGACCTCGAGCGAGCAGCTGACAGCGAAGTTCATGCCCATCGTCAAGAAGGAAACCGGCAAGCTGCAACTGGCCGAGCAGTACAACCAGTTCGCCGGCAAGGCGGCGAGTGCCGGCCTGATCGACAAGAAGGATGCCGACATCGACAGTTATGTCACGCAGAAGGCGATGGACGGCCTGTTCCTGATGATTGCCGAGGAAGAGAGGAAGCTGCGCGCCAACCCGCTCGCGGCAGGTAGCGATTTGCTGAAGAAGGTTTTCGGCGCGCTGTGAGCGTAAACCGCCTCGGCTAAAGCTTTGCTTGACGATGACGTAAATGGGGTTAGGAGCCCCCATGAAATTGTATCGTCTGTCTTCCACCACGCAGCGCATCTCGCAAGAGTCTGTCGACCGTGTTCGGCAGGCCGCGGGCGAGGGCGTGCGTCGCGTCGAGATGCTGGAGGGGATCGAGGGTGATCGGCAGCGCAGCTTGCGCCAGGAACTGGCCGAAATCGACCCGAATGCCATCGGCGAATTCAATGGTGGCGAGCAACTCCTCAAGGAAGCGCGCGAAGTCGCTTACCAACTGTCGGAGCTCGGGGAGTCGTTCGAAGACCTGGTCAAATCCGACGTCGTGCCGCGAAAACTGTGCGGCGTGGATGACAAGGCTTGAGCGGATGTTTCTTATGATGTGACGGCTCAGGTAATAACTTCGCCTTTCCGGCTGGGTTAAAATCCAAGCATTGCCTTCCATCTGCCCCGCTCCGGCGGGGCTCTGTTTTTCCAGGAACCATGTCCGGCCTCAATCCCCAGCAGCGCGAAGCGATCCACTACCTCGATGGCCCCTTGCTGGTGCTGGCCGGCGCCGGCTCGGGCAAGACACGGGTGATCACGCAGAAAATCGCCTATCTGGTCCAGGATTGCGGCTTCCAGCCGCGCAACATTGCCGCCATTACCTTCACCAACAAGGCGGCGAAGGAGATGCAGGAGCGCATTGGCAAGATTTTGTCGCCGGCGCAGGCCAACGATTTGCAGATTTCCACCTTCCACTCGCTCGGCGTGCGCATCCTGCGCGAGGAGGCCAAGGCGCTGGGTTACAAGCCGCGCTTTTCCATCTTCGACTCGGCCGACTGCGCAGGCATCCTGAGCGAGGCTGCGGGGACGGTGGACAAGGCGACGGTGCGCATCCTGCAGTCGCTGATTTCCAACTGGAAGAACGCGCTGGTCGTTCCGGAAGCAGCCCGCCATCTGGCTAACGACGAGCATCAAAAGCTCGCGGCGCACGCCTATCTGAGCTACGAGGCGACGCTGAAGGCCTACCAGGCGGTCGATTTCGACGACCTGATCGGCTTGCCGGTCAAGCTGTTCAGCGAGCATTCGGAAATCGCCGACAAGTGGCAGAACCGCCTGCGCTACCTCCTAGTCGACGAATACCAAGATACCAATGCCTGCCAGTACCAACTGCTGAAGCTGCTGACTGGCGTCCGTGCCCAGTTCACGGCGGTGGGCGACGATGACCAGGCCATCTACGGCTGGCGCGGTGCCGACATCGACAACCTGCGCAAACTGCCGGCTGAATTCCCCGCACTGAAGGTCATCAAGCTCGAACAGA
>CAMKYP010000235.1 GCA_946477505.1 uncultured Dechloromonas sp.
CGTCCGCTATCCGGTGATATTATGACCTTTTCCCGGATTTTTTTCGTCCCGCCTAATAAATCATGGTTGGCCGAAACAACGTCCACCCCATACCAGCAGCTTCGCACCCTATTGAAAATAAATTTTCTGCGCGCTCTTGCTGAGCCACAAAATCCCGCTCAATCTCTGACGTTGAACCAATCTTTGAAAACCGCCCCGTCGAACCAAACGCGATAACTCGCTTTGCACCCAAGGAATGCGCCATCTTCAAGACAACATCAATGGAGGGAAGTGGAGCCAAAGAGATTACCGCATCGACAGAATCAAGGCTCGGAACGAAGCTACTGCTCAACTCGTCAAACACATGCGTGGTTACACCCTCAGCGACACTTCTGTCCTCTCGCCCAATTCGAAAAGCCAAGTACCCTGCAGATGCCAACCGAGGGAGGAGTGCCCGACCAATTTGGCTGGAGGCGCCAACGACTGCAACACGACCTGTTTTAGGCTTGATCACCGTTGATTCTTTCTGCGACATTGGCGCTATGCACACCATTAGCCACGCCCAGCAAAACCGACTCCATTTGCTGACGCATCGTTACCGCAGAAAAGCGGTGCTGCACATAAGCCAAGCCACTCCCCCCCATTTTCTCAACGCGTGTTTTATTACCCAATAACTCCATCAGAAGTTCACTAAGTTGTTGATCGTTATCAGGCTCAAATATGGCGCCAGCCCCGGCATCGTTCACGATACGCTCTGCCTCGCCTCGCACTCCACAGAGCACTGCTTTTCCGCACGCCATGTAATCAATCAATTTGGTCGGAATCGCACCGTCAAAGAGAGGAATATCCCGCAGCGTGACCAAGCACAAATCGGCTGCATTGATATACAAGCGCGCATCATCTTTCGGGGCAGGGGGTAATACAAGCACATTCTTTAATCCAAGTTCTGACACCGCCTTTTCGGTCTCAGCACGCTTCATCCCATCGCCAATTAAAACAAAAACGATGTCCTGCCTTGTTTGCAAGCGTTGGGCTGTGCGAAGCGTGACGGGCAGGTTATTGGCCTCACCCAACGCCCCAAAGTACAAAACAATTTTTTTATCCTGCCAGCCGTATTTATCCCTGATAAATGCCGCCCCCGGAGCATCGGGATATAGCTTGTCAAAATCAACACCACAAGTGACCAGTTCAACCTTGCTTTTCGGCCAGCCTCGTGCACAGATGTCGTCTCGTATACCCTCGGTCAAAGCCACAATCTTCACCGACTGGTTGTACAGCACACGCTCCATCCATGCCATGATTCCAATAAGTTGCCGGTTCTTCAGAATGCCCATCTGCACTGCGGATTCAGGCCATAGGTCCCTGACTTCAATCACAAACGGAATGCGGCGCAGCTTGCAAATCAGCCAGGCTGGAAACATCGGAAATATCGGCGGTGAAGATGCCAACACAACATCTGGTTTGTCGACAGACAACAATCCAATCGGACATGATAAAGAAAACGAGATGAAGCTTAGCAACCTCCCCAGATAGCTGCGATGCAACTCTGAGTAGGTATAGGTTCTCACAACGTTCACCTTGCCATCACGTTCGCGTCTCATAATGCGTCGGTACCAAGGCAAAGTGGGCATGTTTCGCTGCATGTATCCCGTTTCACCAGATATCACTGTCACGTCGTGCCCGTGGTCGGCAAGAAACTGTGTTAATTCATAAATGAGGGAGTGCCCAGGCGCTCCATGTCCCTGGTAGTACTGGTATACAACAGCCACTTTCATCGCAATGCCTCGTAAATTTCTACCAGTTTTTTTTCTTCCTGCTCCCAGCAAATCTCTTGTCGTGCCACTAGCACCCGGGCTTTCCAGGCAGCAAAGCGCTGTTCATCAGAAAAAAACTCATCCAGCAAGGCGGCCAATTTTCTGGGGGCACTGGTGTCTCCCACTAGGCCAATCTCTCGCTCATGGACCATTCTTCGAATTTCTGGCAAATCTGTGGCCAAAATCGGGAGTCCTGCTGCAATGAACTCAAACAGTTTGTTGGGTGTGCAATAGTAATTATTCAAACAGGTTGCCTGGTAGGGAATCACCCCGGCCTCCGCAGCGGCAGTAAGTTCCAGCAATGCGTTCTGCGGCACAGCAGCATGAAAATAGACTCGGCCAAGCAATCCCTCTTGCTGCGCCAGCTTCTGAAGACGGCGCAACAAAAGTCCGTCACCAAGCATAACAAGCACCACAGACGGGTTTTGCACATATCGCATGGCGTCCACTAACACTTCTAGGTTGCGCCCGGCAGACAGGCCTCCCTGCATCAACACGATTTTTTTATCGACGGACAGGCCAAAGACTTCATGGAGGCGGCGTGACGCTGCTGGTGCTTCGCTCGTCCTCTCAGCGTTGTAAATTACCTGCACGCCGCTCAACGCATACCGGCGCTTGAGCTCCGCCGCAATCGAGGGGTTCACGGTGACAACCACATCGCAGGCGCCGATGTGGCGCGCCTCGATCTCCGCCCACTTGTGCCGCTCGTGATCCGAGAACTCCTGCTCGCTGTACAGCTCGTGGCTGTCGTACACCAGCCGCGCACCGCAGGCTCGGGCTGCCAAGGCGGCCACCGGCAACATGGGCAGATCATGCGCCACAAAGACCCGCGGCGAATAGCGCAAGGCTGTCGCTAGGAACAGGCGGGTGTAGAAGGACTCCTGGTCCACGAAATAGCGCCATGCCATGCGCTTCAGCCAGCGCATGACCGCGCCGTTCATGGGCAAACACCCGCGCAGCCACCGGTAGGCAACCAGGACCAGGTTTTCCCGCCTGGCCGCGCCTGCATCACCGCCGATGCGAACAACACGGGCGTCATGGTCCTGCCCGCTGTCCAGTGGCATGCCGACGATGACCACCTGCCAGCCGGCGGACTCCAGGCTGTCGGCCTCCAGGGTGATCCTGCGGTCAATCTGCCGGTCGGCGGTGAGCATCACCACCAGCCGGTTGTCCCCCTGCGCCGGCTCAGACATGGGGGCCCATGTCGCCGTCGATGTAGACACGATGCCACAACTCCAGGCACAACAGCCCCCAGACGACACGGCCAAACTCGCGTTCGCTGTCGATGGCGCGCTCGATCGCGGCGACGTTGTAGATGCCGCGCTGCCGCACGCGATCGGACAGCAGGATGTCGCGCACGAACTCGCGAGCCACGCCCTTGGTCCACTGGGCCAGCGGCGTCGGGAAGCCCATCTTGTCCTTGCGGTCGAATACTTCGGACGGCACCGTGTTGCGTACCGCCTCCTTGAACAGATGCTTCATGCGCCCGCCCGCAAACTTGATGTTGGGCGGAATGCGCGCCATGAACTCGACGATGCGATGATCCAGCAGCGGCACGCGCGACTCGATGGATGCCGCCATACTGGTGCGATCCTCGACATGCAACAGCGCCGGTAGCGAGCCCTTGAGATCGAAATAGGTCATCCGGTTAATCATCGAGCCCAGACCCGCCCGGTTGAAGATACGCTGGAAGGACTCAAACGGCGAATAGCCCCCCTCGAACAGGGCCGGGGAGAAAAGATTCGACATGCCCTCGCTGCGGTCCACCAGCTTGAAATAGCGACGGTCTGGGGTATCGAACAGCCCGTCCTTCCACAACCCCTGCAGCATGGGCTTGTAGGTCTGCAGCAAAGGCAGGTTCGGAACGATGGACTCCAGTGTCACGGCGTGCTTGCTCTGATGGGCCGTCTCATAGATGGCGCCTGACAGGCACTTCTCCAAATAGGCCACAAGATAGCGGGCATAGCCGATGAACAGTTCGTCGCCACCTTGCCCGCCCAGGACCACCTTCACGTGCTGCGCCGCCAGCTTAGAGACATAATACTGTGGGATCAGGCCCGGGCCGGCCAGGGGCTCATCCATGTAATACATCAGCTTGGGCAGCACCTGCGGCAACTCCGTGCCGCCCTCGATGTAGATTTCCTGGTAGTCAGTGCCGGCAAAGGCCGCGACTGCTTTGGCATAGGCGGTCTCGTCGAACTGCGGCCCTTCCGGGAAGGCACCAGTAAACGTCTTGATGCGCTCGCCCTTGAGTAGATCGGCCGCCAAACAGACGACCGTGCTCGAGTCCAGCCCGCCCGAGAGGTGCGCACCCAGCGGCACGTCCGAGCGGAGGTGCATTCGTGTGGCATCCTCGATCAAGCCCGCCAGATGGTCGACAAACCAGGCCTCGTCGTGCGTGTCGTCGATCTCGTAGCTGACATCCCAGTACTGGCGCACCTGCAGCGAGAGCTTGCCGCCGTTGATCTGCGCCACCATGCAATGGCCCGGCTCCAGCTTCTGGATGTTCTTGAACAAGGTCTTGCCGTCCAGGCAGAACTGGAACGTTAGATAGTCCTGCAGCCCGGCCTGGCAGGACTCCGCCTTGACCAAGCCCGTCCCCAGGATGGCCTTGATCTCGGAGGCAAAAGCAAGGGTCTCGCCATCGAAGAAATAGTTGAAGGGCTTGATACCGATGCGGTCGCGCGCGCAGAACAGTCGGCGGCGCGAGGGATCCCAAATGGCAAAGGCAAACATGCCCTGGAAACGCTCCACACAGGCCTCACCCCACTCGCGATAGGCGTAGAGCAGCACCTCGGTATCGGAATAGCTGTGCAGAGGATGCCCCTTGGCGATCAGCTCGCGACGCAGCTCCAGATAGTTGTAGATCGCGCCGTTGAACACCACGGTCACCGTGCCATCGGAGGTACTCATGGGCTGCTTGCCGTGCTCCGGGTCAATGATGGCCAGGCGCCGATGCCCCAGCACGACACCACCGGCTGCATCCGCGTACACCCCATCGCCATCCGGACCGCGATGAACTAGGCTGTCCAATGCACGCGTCACGCGCTGCCCCAGTTCCGCCGTCGGTAGCGACGCGCTCATGGCTCCTAAAATTCCGCACATAGATTCAGATACTCAAAAGATCAATGGGAACCGAGAGAATCACACCGAAAGCGATTCGTAATACTCAAAAAGCTTACGCTCCTCGACATTCCAGTTAAGCGCCTCGCGGGCTGCGCGCGCGCCCGCACGCATCGATGCGAACTCGCCTTCATTAGTGAAAATGGAATTCACAGCTTTAGCGATGGCTGCTGGAGAACCAAGATCAGCAAGTCGGCCATTACCGTAGCGGGTCGCCGTATCCCTCAAAAATGGTAAATCGTTGCAGACATACGGAAGCGCCGCGACCGCAAATTCGAAAAGCTTGTTAGGGCTACAGAAATAATTGTTTTCGTCAACACCGTGATACGGAATAACTCCTAAGTCGGCATCGCATGTCAGGGGATGCAATTCATCCGATGGCACGCCTCCATAGAAAAACACCCGTTCGGACAGACCTTTCGCCACCACCAACTTCTTCAACTCTTCCTCGTAATCACCATATCCGATGATGACGAGCACTACACGTGGAGCAAAAAAATCCGCCGCCTCCACCACTCGCTCAATACCCCGATTATCAGAAATCCATCCTTGGTACAGAACGATTCGAGTATTGTCAGAAAAATTAAATCGCTTACGCAAGGGCTTGCTAGTGTCTATGGGACGTAGCGGCGCAGCATTCATGAGAACGCGAGGTTCCGGAATTCGATACCGCTGGGCCATCAGTCTGGCAATATAGGGGTTTACCGTGATGACGACATCGGCATAGCGAATCAGTCGCGCTTCACGTCGCCGATACCGACGTTGCACATGCGGAGGCAATTGAACCTGTGCGTAATAAAGTTCGTGGGCATCATAGACCAGCGGCACTCTACGGATGCGCGCTAACTCCACTGCAGGCGCAAGCATCGGATAATCATGAATATGCAGAACGTCCACTTGGTATTCAAGTAAACGATCAAGCACGAACTGCTCAAAGCTGTTTAGAGACGCGAGACGATTCGTCAAAAAACGGAACAACCTCCAAGCAAGCGCATAGATCCGGCCACCCGGCACCAATCCCAGTCGGGCCGTCAATGCCGAGAGACGTGAATCCCCCCAGTCATAGACGAAGCGCTCGATCCGAATGCCGTCGACCAAGTAGGATTCGCGCTTCGGACATTCGAAACCGGCGAGCAAGGTGACTTCATGCCCTTTGTCGACCAAGGATTTCGCCTCTTGCAGAATTCGCCGATCAATCATCAAATGATCGGCCGTCGCCATTAAGATTTTCATTTGGAATGCAAATACGTTAAAAGCCCTCAGTGGCAATTCTGCGCTGGAACCAGTCGCTCCAGTGTGCCGCGATCGACTTTTGAATGGCCGATCTGACCACCAAACTCCGCACCTGCCCCAGCAATACCGTTGTAATACAAATTCAATTCTCTTCCGGCTGCGTCATAAAAATATAGGCCGTATCTCAGGACTCTCTGAACAACCGGCCATTTACTGGTAGGTCGTCATAAAAGCGATGA
>CAMKYP010000236.1 GCA_946477505.1 uncultured Dechloromonas sp.
CCCATGCGCGGCGCCACCTCCCCTCGGCAGCCGTGCCCCGCCGCGTGCGCCGGCTCGACCGGCTGCCGCGCAATGCCGCCGGCAAGTTGGAGCGCAGTGCGCTGCGCCGCCTGGCCCAAGAGGCGGCAACATGATCCATACCTTGCTCCGCACCATCGTCTCGTCCGATACCGCCCGCCGGATGCACGAACTGGCCGCCAGCGCACCGGCATCGGCGGCAGTCAGCCTGCACCTTGAACTGCCCGCGATAAGTGACGACTGGCTGGATTGCGTTCCTGCCGGCCAAAATTGGTGGTACCGCGCCCGGCCCCGGCACGGCGAATATCGCCTCGGCATCGGCCATGCCCTATATGTGACGAGCGCCGGCAGCAACCGCTTTTCCGCGCTCGATGCAGCCTTTGCCGGCCTGGCACGGGATTGGCGACGCAACGGACCGGCCTTGGCCTTTGCCGGCTTCGCCTTTGCCGACGACAACCACGCACCGCTCCCCAACGCCTTGCTTGCCATCCCGGCCATCCTGCTCGAATCCGTCGGCGACCGGTGCACGCTGACGCTGAGTGCGCCGGCCGGCCGAATCCGCGAGGCACTGGCCGAATGGCCGCGATGGCTGACCTGCCCGGCAGCGACCGGCACGACGGCTTTCGCACCCGCCGGCCCCGAACAACTCGCCGAACAAGCCTGGAAAGCCCGCGTCACCGCCGCCCTGCGCGATATCGCCGCCGGCCGCATCGACAAGGTCGTGCTCAGCCGCTGCCGGCACATCGAAGGCGACTCGCTCTTTTCCCCCCCGTCCATCCTGGGCACCCTGACTGCCCAGCAGCCCGACAGCGTCATCTACGCGTACAGCAACGGCAAGCAGACTTTCCTCGGCGCAACGCCGGAACGCCTGGTTCTCAAGCACGGTCGGCAGATTCATGTCGATGCGCTGGCCGGTACAGCCTGGCCCGGATCGCCTGCACTGGCCGACGACAAGAATCGTCACGAACAGTCGCTGGTCGTCCGCGCCGTGGTCGAGGCACTGGCCCCCCTGTGTGACGGAGCACCGCAGATCGGCCTTCCCGCCGAACACCCGGCCGGTCGCCTGTGGCACTGGCGCAGCGCTGTCCAGGCCTGTTCCCGGGCATCCAGCAGCCTGTTCGATTTTGTCCGCGCCCTGCACCCGACCCCCGCCGTCGGCGGCTTTCCCGGCGAAGCCGCCCTGCATTGGCTCAACGCCCATAAGGAACAGCGCCACGGCTGGTACAGCGGCGGTTTCGGCATACTGACTCCGGACGGAGATGGCGATTTTTCCGTCGCCTTGCGTTCGGCACTCATCGACGGCCGGCATGCCACCCTGCAAGCCGGCGCGGGCATCGTCGCCGGTTCCAACCCCGAGCAGGAACTGGCCGAAACCGAGGCCAAACTGGGTACTGTGCTGGCTGCACTGGAAGGCGCCCAACCAGCGTGCGCACCAGGTAGCCGCAGCGCCTGAGCATCGGTCACTCCCCGGCCTGCGCGAACGGCTCCATCATCCTGCGCTTGGCGGTGATCAGATACTGCGCCTGCCTGCGGGTAGTTCGTTTTGCCTATTGCGCAGGCAGAGCAGGAAAAGTCTTTGCCATGCGCCACCGCACGGCACTTATCCACAGAAAAATCACAGGCTTATCCACACTTACTGTGTATAACTCACTCTCCGTCGCGCCTGCTGAAGCGGTTGGCAAAACGCAGCAGCAGTGAGCCTTGCATTGCCCATTTCAGGAAATAGCCAGGCAGCGGACACCGCGGGAATTTTCAAGCGACAGGCTTTTGTGAATTATCAGCGCCTAAATTAAAAATAAACAAAATTTGCAAACTGTTGCAGCGCTTGCGATTTCCTGACGTTTTCCCCCATTTTCTGCCCAACATGATGGTCGCCATGCCCCCTGACGGCAGGGAGGGCTTCGTCGCTGGCACGAAAAGCAGGAACTGTCTGCAGCCAGAGCCAAGCCGGGTACCGAATGAACGGCACCACCGGAACACCCCGTGCGCGGCTCGCGACGGGTAGCGCAGCGAATATCAGATGAAGGAGTGTGGCGCGCTCAGATATCTTCGATCGGCGTCATCAGCTGATTGGCATGGCGCAGGCGCTCGGCCATCAGACGCATGATCTGCAGTGCGAAATAGGGTGTCTGCTGGACAAGGAACTGGAAGCGTTTTTCGTCGATCTCGACGAATTCGCAATCCTCGCTCGCCACCACGGTTGCCGAACGCGGCCCCGGCGAAACGATGCCCATCTCGCCGACAACGCTTCCATGCTGGAGTCTTTCGACGACCCGATTGCCGACCAGCACCTCGGCACTGCCGATCGACAGCACGTACATCAGATGCCCCTCGTCGCCTTCACGGAAAAGACAGCTCCCCGCGGGAAGCCGGATGATGGTCGGATTGTGGGAAAACAATTCGCAAAAAATCATGACTATCCTTGGTTTGAGTGATTATTCAAGCGGCAGACCTCGCCACACCCCGGGCGGTATGCTCCGCCAGCCCAGTCGCCACGGCGGCAAAAGCGTCCCGCACCTGCTCGAGCCGGGAAAGCCGGGCAAATGCGGCGTGGACAAGCCACAGCCCGAAATACGTGGCAAACCAGGCAAAGATGCAATCGGACAAAAAATGCCCGCCAACCGACATCCTGATCACCCCCATGGCCCCTGCGGCAAGCATGCTCGCCAACAGCCAGCGGCGGCGAAGGAATGGCGAACCCAGCCACCCCGCCGCCATGATGAAGGCTGTCGTCGCCACATGACCGCTGACGAAGGAGCAATTTTTTTCACACTGATCGCTAGGCACAAAGGCCGGGGAAAATTGGCGGCTTCCGCCGAATTGTTCTACCTGCGCCGGACGCGCCCGGCCAATATGGTCTTTCAGCCCGGCATCGACCAACAGTACCGGGCCAAGCAGTGCGCTGCATAAGAGAAAGGCGAACAGCAGGCGCAGCCGGCGAATGATGGCCAGACGGGGAATGAAGGTAGCCAGCCACAAGCACAGCAGACTGCCGATCAGGAATCTCCCGAGGTATGGCAGCACACGGTAGGGCAACTCTATCCATCGACTACCCCGATCGGCAAGCCAGGACCAGTCGTTTCTTGCGAACAGCGAGGAGACGGCCAGATCGAGATCGGGCCAGACGATGAACACGCCGGCCAGAGCGACAAAGCTCGCCAGCCCCCAGTACAGTTCAATAACCCTTGAATTCATGAAGCAGAAAAACCTCGAATGGACGGGGCAAGGCGGAACCGGCCGCCACCCTCAGGGTGGCCAGGTGGCGTACGGCGGAATAACGCCCGAGCATGGCCGCCTCAGGTGGGTGATCGCTGATCAGGAGTGCATCGCGACCGGGATAACGCCCGAGGTGGGTGGTCAGCTTGAAGTGATCCCCGGCCCTCCCCTCCGGATTCCAGCTGACAATCTCCGGTTGGAGGTCGCGCAGTTCATAGGCCAGGTGAGCCAGCACGGTCCGGTTATCGGCCAGCAACACGGCCTCCGGATGGGCTTGGATAAAAGGCCGGAACTGCCGACCCAGCTCGTCCCAGCCGATGGCCCGGATGAAGGGGTTGTAGCGGCCGGGATTCGCCATATCGGCCACTTTCAGTAAGCTCGGGGCGTGATAGGCCGCCGCGGCCAAGACGACATTGACGACGACCCCGGCAACGAGTGTCTTATAGCGGTGTTCGCCAACCAGCCAGCCGGCCATGGCGACCGCCGCCGGTGCCAGGGCAGGCGCCGCCCAATTCGCGTTGGCCCCGCCCATGGCCGCCTGAATGCCGACCACGATGCAGAGCGGCATTGCGAAGTACAGCAAAATGCGGTGCGCCGGATTCCGCAACAGCTTGCGCCAACGCCAGAGACCGATCACGACCAAGCTCCCGAAGAGCGGCCCGAAGGCGAACCATTGCGCCGCCAGAAACCCGGCCAGAGCGCCGATACGGTCGCCGGCCTGGCGTTGCACCGTGATTTCGGCGGTGTGGCGCAGGGTTGGAAAGTCGTGGGCCACATTCCACGCCAGATTGGGCGCGATCATGGCCAGCGCGACCAGCAAGGCGATCCACGGTCCGCACGACAGCAACCGGGCGCGATAAAAGCAGCAAAGATGCAGGAAGGCGCCTGCAACGAAGATCAGCATGGTGTATTTGGACAAGAGCCCCAGCCCGACGACCAACCCGAGGGCCAGCCAGTCGAACCACCGATCGCCGTCGAGCGTCCGCAGGTAGCACCAGATCCCGGCCAGCCAGCACACGGTCAGCAAGGCATCGGTCGACGCGAACAGTCCCAGCCAGGCGTAAATGGGCAGCGTCATGACGATCACCGCGGACCACCAGGCCGACCGCCCATCGTAGAGGCGCCGGCCGATCAGGAAGGCGAACCCGGCAGCGAGCGGGTAACAGAGCATGGCCAGCGCCTTGACACCGAGCAGACCGTCGCCAAACAGGGCAGTCGATACGCGCATGAATACCGCAATGCCCGGCGGCTTGGAAAAATAGCCCCATTCCAGATGCTGGCTCCATAGCCAGTACTGCGCCTCATCGACGTACAAAGTGGCCCCGGAGCCGGAAATCGCGAGCAAACGCCACGCCACGATTGACAAGGAAAGGATCAGCAGCGACAGCAGTCCGGGTATCGGCCTGGTCAATTCGCCAATGGCGGATTGAGGCGCGGGATTTCCAAGCGGAAAAAGACGCAAAGCACTCATGCACGCAGTTTGGCCGGCAAATATTTCCGGCATTTGAACAATGGATGACCGGCTGATCGCTATTCGTCCACCTACGGCGCCTGTCATCGAATTGACAACAAGCTGGGCGATGCTACGCAGGGTTACCCTTCCCCAGCCGAAACCATGAACCCATTCCCGGCCAAGCGTTTGTCGATTACCGCACTGATCAGTCTCCCTCTGCTCGCCGCCTGCGTTCCGGCGCTCATCGCCACCGGTGCTGCCGGCACGGCCATCAGCTACCACGACCGCCGTTCGACCGGCGTCCAGGCCGACGACGAAACCTCGGAATGGCGGGGCAGGAACCGCCTTCCGGCGCATCATCGCGACAACGCGAACGTCAACTTCACCGCTTACAACCGCATCCTGCTGGTTTCCGGAGAAGTCGGCAGCGAACAGGCCCGCCAGGAAATCGGCGACATGGCCGAGCGTATCGACGGCATCCGCAAGGTGCACAACGAACTGGTGATCGCCTCGCCCTCCTCGCTCGGCTCACGCAGCAACGACGTGTTCATTTCGTCGAAATACAAGGCACGCCTGCTCGACAACGACCGGGTCGCCAGCAACCACATCAAGCCGGTGACCGAGAACGGCGTGCTGTTTCTGATGGGTATCGTTAACGAACGCGAGGCCGGGGCCGCAGTCGATATCGCGCGCACCACCGCCGGGGTGCGCAAGGTGGTCAACCTGCTGGAAGTGTTGCCCGATGCCGAGATCCGGCGGATCGACGAAGCCCGCTTCGGCGCCCGCTGAAGCCCTCCCGACGCCCGCTAAATCCTACCCATGCCGAACACCCCGGGCAGCCAGGTAGCCAGGAAAGGCAGGGCCGAGATGGTCAGGGCGCCAAGGAGCAGGGCCAGCACGGCGGGAAGCACCGAAACGGCAACATAGCGGATCGATTTTCCGAACATCGCCGAGGCGAAATAGAGGTTCATCCCGGCCGGAGGACAGAGGAACCCCATCTCGAGGTTGGCCAGGAAAATCACCCCGAAATGCACCGGATCGATGCCGTAGCTGATCGCCACCGGCAGCAGCAGCGGGACCAGGACAACGATGGCCGCGTAGATTTCCATCAGGGCGCCGGCCAGCAACAGGAACAGGTTGAGCGCGATCAGGAAGGCAAATTTGTTGGGGAGCACCGATTGCACCCAGTCGATCGCCGCATCGGGAATTCCGGCGTCGACCAGAAAATTGGTCAGGCCGAGCGCCATGCCGAGGATGACCATGATGCCGCCGATGACCTCCGCGCAGTCGGCCAGTGCCTGACGGATATGTGCCCAGTCGAGTTCGCGGTGGAGCAGCGCCTGCGTCAGCAGGGCATAGGCTGCGGTCAGCGCGGCGCTTTCGGTCGGCGTCGCGATGCCGCTGACCAGCGAACCGATGGCTACGACGGGCGCCAGTAATTCCCACTTCGCCGCCCACAGTGCCGGGCGGAGGGGATGCGTCTCATGAAGCGAAAGCGCAACGCCAAGCCTGCTCTGCCCGCGCCGCAGATAGCCGCCGACGAGCAGCAGGAAAACGACCATCACCACCGCCGGCAGCACCCCGGCGAGGAACATGGTGTTGATCGGCACCCGCGCAATGATCGCGAACATGATCAGAGGCACCGACGGCGCCAGCAATACACCGAGCGCGCTAGCACTGGTCACCAGGCC